>JAGALN010000083.1 GCA_017625185.1 Clostridia bacterium | reverse complement strand
ATATACTAAAAGAAAGAAAGACTGTTTTGAGTAAGGACGATACTGCCATTGACTCCCCCTATAACACCTATCTGCATTATGGACTGCCCCAAGGTCCCATTGCATCCCCAGGCGTTGCCTCCATTGAGGCGGCACTCCATCCTGCGGATACCGAGTATCTGTATTTTCTGGCAACGGCAGACGGGAGCGGGAATCTCTTCTCCGAAACCTTTGAAGAACACAACCAAAAAGACTTGGAAACCAAACGGTAGGGCGAACGCAAAATTGTTGTGGGAACTGTAGCAAATCATGTCCGGCATGGGGTGGAGCGTCACGCTCCTTTGCAAGCACGACGAGTGCACAGAAAATTTAGTAAGATGTGTTCAAACCAAAACGCCAAAGGGCAGGCGTGTGCTTGGTGCACATAACTGTCCTTTGACGTTGAAGACTTGGACGCAGATTGCTGAATTTTCAAGCACGACTGGAGGAAAAAAATTATGATAGACGACAGCATCAATTACGAATACATCATCCGCTACCTGCGGGATTTACTTCCCAAATGAACGGGGATTATGGCAGATTTGGAGGCTTTTGCCAAAGAATATGACGTCCCCATCTCTCAGCCGGAAACCATGAAGCTCCTTGAGGTGTTAATCCGCCTTGGAAGAATCGAAACGGTGCTGGAAATCGGCTGTGCCATTGGCTATTCCGCCATCGGGATGGCAATGGCGGGTGCCAAAGAGATTACCACCGTGGAGATATCCGACGATGCTGCAAGGGTGGCACAGGAAAACTTTCAAAAAGCGGGACTTTCTGACAAAATTACCCTCCATCACGGGGACGCCAAAGAGGTATTACCCACCCTAAACGGACAGTATGATATGGTCTTTTTAGACGCCGCCAAAGCGCAGTACGGGAACTTCTTCCCCCACTGCCTCCGACTACTCAAGCCGGGCGGGCTTCTGGTTTCGGACAATGTCCTCTATAAGGGAATGACCGCCACCGACGAGCTGGTGCAGCATCGGAAGATTACCATTGTAAAACGGCTGCGGCAATATTTAGAAATGCTCTCCGCCATGCCGGAATTGGAAACCTCGGTTCTGCCGGTGGGGGACGGGGTGGCATTGAGCTTTTTGAAGGAAATGTAATGGAATTTTTGGTATTGCAAGGAAAATAGATAACACAAACAGGAGATGATAACCATGTTTCAATCATCCTATCGGCTCCGGACTCTTACCCGGAACCTGGACGGTCCCCTGGTGCTTTTGATTCTGCTCAATGCACTGTTTGGACTTTTGATGATTTCTTCTGCCGGGGGCGGCAAATATGTTCTGGTGCAATTGACGGCATTTTTGCTGGGAATCGGCGGTGTGGTTCTCCTGATGGTTCTGGACTACGACTACCTCTCCCGCATTTCCTACTATCTGTACGGAGCAGGACTTCTCCTCCTGATTCTGGTACTGATTCCGGGAATTGGTGCGGTCCGAGGCGGTGCCCGGAGCTGGTTCGAGTTTGGTCCCATCAACCTTCAGCCAGCGGAGCTGATGAAGATTTTCTTCATCATCTTTTTTGCCAGACACCTTTCGGAAAAGCAAGAACGCATCAATCAACCCATTGAGCTTTTGAAACTGCTGGCGTATCTGGTGGTGATTTTTATTTTGCTGCTGTTCCAACCGGACTTTGGTACCGCTGCGGTTTTTGCCGGAATTGCTCTTGTGATGCTTTTTACAGCAGGAATCACCTGGAAATACCTCCTCTGGGGGTTGGGCAGTCTGGTTATCATCTGCCCCATTCTCTGGGTTTTTGTCCTTCAGGATTACCAGAAAACCCGCCTGATTACCGCATTCAATCCCGAGCTTGACCCCACCGGAGCTGGCTATCACGCCATCCAATCCAAAACTGCGGTCGGGTCGGGAAAGCTCTTCGGCACTGGACTTTTTAAAGGGTCCAGTCAGGTTGGAAACTTACTTCCGGAGCGACACACCGACTTTATCTATTCTGCAGTTTGTGAAGAATTGGGCATGCTTGGCGGGATTCTGGTCATTGTTCTTTTGACCCTGTTGATTTTCCGCTGCATCTATATCGGCTTAAACGCCAGAAACGCTCTGGGCAGACATATCTGTATCGGGGTGGCAGCAATGCTGATTTTCCAGGTCTTTGAGAACATCGGTATGTGTCTGGGACTTTTCCCGGTAACCGGTATTACCCTGCCCTTTTACAGCTACGGCGGCTCCTCCATGATTACCACCATGCTTGCCATGGGTCTTGTTCTAAGTGTCCGGTATCGATGCCGGATGATTAATTTTTAGCAGAGCGAGGATTGCTTATGATTCGATTTCTTGTGAAACGGTGGATTCCTGACTTCCAAAATACCGGTAACCCTCAGGTTCGGGAGCGGTACGGGGTTTTGGGCGGCACCTTGGGAATTTTCTGCAACACGGTACTCTTTGTTCTCAAGCTGATTGCGGGAATTTTTACCGGCAGTATTGCAGTCCTTTCCGACGCCTTCAACAACCTTTCAGATATGGGCGCCTCGGTGGTTTCGGTTCTGGGTGCGAAAATGGGCGGCAGGAACGCCGACGAGGACCATCCCTACGGTCACGGCAGAGCAGAATACATTGCGGCATTGATTGTGGCTTTCCTGATTCTTTTTGTGGGGCAGGAATTGTTTTTGAATGCCATCCGAAAGATGGTAAACCCCTCCCCCGTCTCCGTCAGCCCCCTTGCTCTGGCGCTGCTGGCGGTTTCGCTTTTAGGAAAGCTCTGGATGTGGCGCTATAACCGGTATTTGGGAAGGGCAATCGGCTCCGAGGTTTTGCTTGCGGCAGCACGGGATAGCCTCAATGATATCCTCGCCACCGGTGCGGTTCTGGCATCCGCACTCCTTTCTCCCATTGCGCCATTTCCGCTGGACGGCATCATGGGACTTCTGGTTTCCTGCCTGATTCTCTGGTCTGGCTATAAGATTGCAAAGGATACCATCCATCAACTGCTGGGGCACCGCCCCACCGAGGAGCTGGAGGCAGAAATTCTAAGGCGAGTCACCGAATGCGATAAGGTTCTGGGGATCCATGACTTGATGGTTCATGATTACGGCCCCGGCAGAATCATTGCCTCGGTTCATGCCGAGGTGCCGAGTTCTTTGAATCTGGTGGAATGCCATAGCCTGATCGATGCCATTGAAAAGAAAATCTTGGCAGAATTAAATGTGGATATTGTCATTCACATGGACCCGGTAACATAAGGATTAGGGAATAGAAAATAGGAAAACCCCGAGGAGAAATCCTCGGGGTTTCTTTGCCAATCTTCGGGTTTACTCAATTCCCCATTCGGCGGCATTGCTGATGGCGGCGTTGTCTGCGGTCCAGTAAAAGGCTTTGATGTAGTCCCCTTTTTCGCAGGTCACCCCCTCGATGGTGACAGGAACGGTGGTGGCAGTCCCGTCGGCAGAGAGTGCCGTTTCCGGAACAGTAGTAATTCCCTTCAAAAGACCTTCTTTGCTATAAACACCCGCATACACGGTGCCGATAGCGGAGGTGCCGGCGGTTGTGTCATTGCTTACCAAAGTAACCGTGGCAGAAACCTTCTTTTCGGTTGCATCGTAGCTTGCATCGGTCACAACCTGCTGCTTGCTGGTGGAAAACCGAATAATAGAACTGTAGTTGCCGGAACCTGCAACATACTCTATCAGCGTCCCAACAGGCAATGCCGCTTCAAACTCTGCAGCAGAAGCAAAGGTTTTTCCATTGACATTGGTTCCGATACCAAAGGTAACGTACTCTGTTGTCTGAATTCCGTTGGGGGATGATTTGATTTGTATCTTAACGGTGTTTGGATGTGTGCTCTTATTTTCCGATACAACGATTCCGCTTTTGATTTCTTGCTCGACGGTAACAGTCCTCCCAGCCAGATAGTCAAAGCTGTTTTCGGTATAGATTGAACTGACTCTCTCCCCGTTTTCATCGGTTATCCAAGCCCTAATGTGATAGGTAAGATTCTCATTGGGATAGTTCCGGAACCAAATATCAGGAGCATCCTCGCTATTTCCATCAACAATCTCCACGGACTCTTCTTCCAAAATCTTATACTTATCGTCCAAAAGCTGTACATGCAACGTGTAGCCTAGTGCCCTATCATCCCAAATGCCATAGGCGATGTTGATATCCTGTGTAAAATCAAGATTTATCTCCGGATAAAAACTTAACACATTGATTTCCACATACTTCACATCGGTAATGACAATGCCGTAGTCGTAGACCGGGATATCGTAAAGAGCGTCCTCGTTGAGTACGGGTGCCTCATAGTTTCCGTCCACCAGATAATAAATGGGCAACTCCGCTGTGGAGGAGGAAAGTCCGGAGAAGGTGCCTTTGGACTCCTGATAGCGTTTGTTTTCATAGAGAATTCCGGTAGAATCCAATTCCATGGCAACAACGGTTCCGTTCTCGTCGCCGGCAAAGATGCCGCAGGAACCAATCAGGCTTTCGCAGTAGGCATCCAAATCAGCAATGTTCTTTGTTAAATCGGTAGAGAGTGAGCAATCTCTGTAAGTGCCGTCAGGCAGGAAAATCCGGACCATGACATATTTCCCGTTATTCCAGATTTCACGCTCTGTCCGTGCCAAGGCAATCACACCATAGATATCCGGCTCGGGGGTGGACGGGGTTCCCTTCCGGATAGAATAGGTGTAGTCGCCTTCTACCATCTCAATATAGGTGCCCGGCTTCAGGAGCGGGTCATTCAATAATGCCGAAACTGTATTGTAAGTTGTGCCATTTACAATGGTAGGCGGATAGCAATTAATGGTTGCAAAGTTTCCGTCGTCGGTTGCAAGGGAAATCTCAAGATAATCCTGCCAACCGTTGTTAGTGATATTAACTGAAGTAATATATCCAGAATATGTATTAAAAGTATCCCGAATATAAGAATACTCATAAACCGGAGAAATTGTTTGGTTTCCTCTCTGGAGCCAGGCTTTAATAATATGTGTTCCGGCAGTGTCCGGCACATCAGTGAAGGAAAGGCTTCCCTCATACTCTATAATGGAACTGGTCTTCCTCTGCAACTTATTTCCATTAGCATTGTAAAGTTCAGCACAAAGAGTTGCGTTTTCAATATCGCAAACAACATAAAAATCCATAGTTGCAGTAAAGTTTTTGTCGGGAGTATCAAGAAGTTCGACAATATCTATACTATACATATCTTCTTCAATTGCCCGCATCCCATTGACAAAAATACCGTAGTCATAGGCATCAATGCTGTAGTAATGGTTTTCGTCTAAATAAGCGGCAAAGAAATAAATATAATCATCCCATTGTTCCGTCCGATAGACAGGTAGATGTACACTGTTGGAAGGTGCCTCGAAGCCAGTGGATGGGTTATAGGTGTTGAAAGGGTCGTAAGTGACAGGGGTAGTGTCACTCCACAACTCGGTGATAATAGTCATCCCGTAATTTCCAACAATGCCTTCCTGTGCCGTAAATCGAATCGGCGTACCTATAGGAAGTGCGTTATACAAATCATCCATATCAGTATAACGTAATGTTTCATTGAACAGAGTGGACAATGTAACCGAAAATACGCCTTGTTCTAGTGCAAAAGAATCTTTCGCTGGAAAAAGAATGGTAACTTCTAAAAAACCTTCTGATACATAATAATCATCGACCTCTAGGATTACGCCATACTGATAGGCAGACGCCCCGGATGAGGCACCGCCACCGCCTAATGAAGACGCTCCAAAGACTGGCATCATGGTAAATGCCATACAAAAAATCAATAAAATAGATAACATACGTTGTTTCATAGAGAAACCTCCCAATGCATGATACAGATATTATACCATGGTTGGTAAGAAAATGCAATATTTCTGTCCTATTTCCTGCTAATCCAGGCATAGAATAGTACAAAACCTTTCGGGAGGAATCAAAATGGGCAGATATCGAAAAATCGCAGCATTATTTGTGGGGGTAGTCTTACTGCTTACCGGGGTTTCGGTCTATGGAGAGCCGTCAACCCAGGTAGACACCGAGGTTTCTACCCAACTAGTCAAGGCGGAGTCGGGAATCCTGATGGAGGCAAAAACCGGGGAGGTTCTTTACGAATGGAACCCAGATGAGCCCCACCAGATTGCCAGTGTCACCAAAACTATGACCATGCTCCTGATTATGGAGGCACTAGACAACGGAAAAATCAAAAAAGAGGATATTGTCACCGTCAGCGAGAACGCCGCATCCATGGGCGGTTCCCAGGTTTTTCTGGAGGTGGGAGAACAGATGTCGGTCCACGATATGCTCAAGGCGATTGCAGTGGCATCGGGGAATGATGCAGCCGTTGCCATGGCAGAACACATTTCCGGCACCCACGAAGCCTTTGTGGAAAAGATGAACGAAAAGGCAGAGGCGCTAGGTCTTTCAAACACCCATTTCATCAACTGCACCGGCTTGGACGAAACAGAAGAGCACCATTCTACCGCCCGGGATGTAGCAACCATCTCCCGGGAGCTTTTAAAGCACAAAGGGATTCTGGAATATACCACCATATGGATGGATAGCCTGCGGGACGGTGCCTTTGGTCTTTCCAACACCAACAAGCTGATTCGGTTTTACAAAGGCGCCAACGGATTAAAGACCGGTTCCACCAGCACAGCCAAATACTGTCTTTCCGCCACGGCAGAGCGGGATGGAATGCAATTGATTGCTGTGGTTCTCTGTGCACCCTCTACCGGAGAGCGATTCGGCAGTGCCACTGCACTTCTGGACTACGGGTTTGCCAATTATGCGGTAGTGGACAGCGAAACCTTGGGGCTCACTCTCCCGGAAGTACCGGTTCAAGGCGGTGTTGCCCAAACGGTCAGCCCCAAAACAGAGGGCGTGAGCTTTATTGTCAAAAAGGGAAATCAGGATAAGGTGGATTATGAAGTTCAAATGCAAGAATCTGTCAAAGCTCCGGTCCGGGATGGGCAACAAATTGGAGAGATGATTTTCCGCATTGACGGCGAAGAAGTGATGCGGAAGGAGCTGGTAGCGAATCAGGAGGTTCCCCGGATTAAGGTCTGGCAGATGTTTTTAAAGCTAACAAGGCAATGGCTGACGTTGTAATCCGGTCTTCTTAACAGTGAAAACATAAAAATGCCCCGTGTATCGCAAAGATACACGGGGCAAGTTCTTTGTTCTTATTTTACAATAATGATGGTTGCTTCAAAAACGCCGTTGGTTTCGGAACCGGTTACGGACAAGGTCATACCCTTTTCCAGTTCTCTTGCGGCAATGGTGGTACCGGAGCTCTTCAGGAAGTTTGTTCTGGAATTGTAGTAGACATCCTGCTCGTTGCCCTCCCGGTCAACT
>JAGALN010000082.1 GCA_017625185.1 Clostridia bacterium | reverse complement strand
CATGCTATATGCAGTTGATGGTGTAACTCCCGAAATATTTGCAAGTTCGTTTATCCGCATATTTCTTTCTGCACAAAGTTCATTAAACCTTTTTACGATTACATCTTTAACATCCATTTTAAAACACCTCGTAAAGTTATTTTAAAATGATTTACATTTTTGCGTATACGCACTTGCGTAATTTGCAAATGTATGTTATACTTATCTTGTGAATAATATTCATAACACAAAATTTGGAGGTAAAACAAAATGAAGAAAAGATTACAAGGATTAGTTGCAGGAGTGCTGATTGGTACAATGCTTACAAGTGGAATGGTATTTGCAAAACAAATCAGCGAAACGGCGGAGTTGTTTTATAACAACATTAAGATTTACATTGATGGCGGAGAAATTGTACCAAAAGATGCAAATGGTAATGTAGTTGAGCCATTTACAATGAACGGGACAACATATCTGCCAGTTCGTGCTATTTCTAATGCATTTGGTAAAGATGTTGAGTGGGATGGAGCAACACAGAGCGTTTACATTGGAAAGAAAGACCAGACAAAACCAGATAATTATTTGGATAGAATTCAGTATAATGATTTTGTTAAAGCGAACCAACACAACTCATTATATAGATTAAATGGAACCATAACGGATTATTTAAATAACACATATACAAATGGCATGCTCTTTCAAACTCATACAACGACGGTTGTAGATACCCCTAGATATATAGATGGAGATAAGGACGAGGCACAGATAAAGATTGATTATCCTTTGAATAGTTTATACAAAAAATTACTAGGAAAGATTGTTTTACCTAAAAGTATTGATAGTGCAGGTGTAGATATATCTAATGAATACAACCAAGGTAATCACGAAGTATGTATAATGTTTTATGGCGATGGTAAATTGATTAAAAAGATAAGAGCCGTAACACCAACTATGCCATTTGATTTTAATATTGATATAACAGGGGTTAATTTACTGACTATTAAAGTGAAAGATGAATATATAGATAGTTGGGTAAATACCCATACTGCCCTTACAGATTTAGCTCTTTATAAATAATGTCCGGTACTGTAACAAGCAGGGAAGATGTATATCATCTTCCAAATATTTAGGATATCCTAAGACCTTATTCGGGACGATGTGGGCATCGTCCCCTACGATAAAAGGCTGAACGAATCAATCGTTCAGCCTTTTAATATTACTGTCCTTTCCCGTACACCTCATACCAAGCCGTTTTTTTATTTAAAGAAATTGACGATTGGAAAAATATATGATAAAATAGAACATGGAATGATATTGGAAATGGAGAAATTCTTTTGGAAAAGATAAAAAGCATCTATAAGATTATGTTGCAAAGCATCTTGCACTTTTTAAAGTGGCTGATTCTGGGGGCTTTGGTGGGTGTCATTGGCGGTGCTGTTGGCGGTGTTTTCCATAGGCTCCTGGACCTGGTAACCGAGGTTCGGACAGAGCATTCCTGGCTGATTCTGCTATTGCCGATCGGCGGCATTGGGATTGCGGGACTTTATCGGCTGGGAAAAGCCAAAGGAAAGCTGGACACCAACCGGGTTTTGGAGGCGGTACAAACCGAGGAGCGGGTTCCTTTGACCATGACTCCCCTGATTTTTATCAGCACCATCCTGTCCCATCTCTTTGGAGCATCTGTGGGACGAGAGGGTGCGGCACTCCAGTTAGGCGGAAGCCTTGGCTATAACATCGGCAGATTGTTCCGGCTGAGTAAAGTGGAGTTGCATATTATTGTTATGGCGGGAATGAGCAGTGTCTTTTCGGCACTCTTCGGCACACCCCTCACGGCGGCAATCTTTGCCATCGAGGTGACCTACATCGGTGCAGTGCAGTACAGCGGACTCTTCCCTTGTATTGTGGCATCGATGATGGCCTATCGGACAGCGCTTTTCCTGGGGATTACCCCGGTACGGTTTCCCAATGTTGCCATGCAGGCGGTATCGGCGCCCACCATGGTAAGAGCGTTGGTTTTGGCGTTTTTCTGTGCCATGGTCAGCATCCTGCTCTGCGTTGCCATTCGGGAAAGCAGAAAATATATGAAGAAACTCCTGCCGAACGGATACCTTCGTGCCTTGGTGGGAGGTATGATCATTGCGATTCTCACCTCCCTGCTTCATACCACTGACTATAACGGAGCCGGAATGGATGTGGTTGTCCGTGCCATAGGCGGACAGGCAGAGCCGGAGGCATTTTTGCTGAAGATTCTCTTTACCGCCATCTGTATCGGGGCGGGCTTCAAGGGCGGAGAAATTGTCCCCACCCTCTTTGTAGGTGCCACCTTCGGTTGTGTAGCAGGTCCCCTGATCGGCTTGCCTGCCGGGTTTTCTGCGGCAATCGGATTTGTGGCACTCTTCTGCGGTGTGGTTAACTGCCCTATTGCATCACTGATGTTAGCGCTGGAGGTCTTTGGCGGAAATCTTTGGATTTTCGGGGCGGTTTGCAGTGTCAGCTTTTTACTGTCCGGGCATTTCGGACTTTATAAGAGTCAGAAATTCGCCGTGTCCAAACTGACGGACGAGGCAATGGAATCATAAGGAGGAGTTATTATGTATACCATCAAAAAAACAGATCATAAAATTACCCAAATGAATGATCCTGTATGGGAAAAAGCGGAAGTTGCTTCGATTAACATCAATAACTGGAAGCAGTTCGAGTATCTGCCCAATACTTATGGAAGGCTTATGTATGACGAGGAAGCCATTTATATCAAGATGTGGACGGACGAAAACCCTCTTCTTGCCAGATATACCAAGCAGAATGATCCGGTTCATAAAGATAGCTGCATGGAACTGTTTCTTTCTCCCAAGGCGGGGGACAAAAGGTATTTGAATATAGAAATCAATCCCTTTGGCACCATGAGTTTTGCCATTCGTACCTCACGGTTTGACCCGGTTTACCCGGACAAGGACAAGAACTTCTTTGCAATACAGACCTTGGTGGAGGATGGATGCTGGACCCTCCAGTTTATGATTCCCTTTGCCTATATCGACCAGGTTTTCGGGGGGCATACCAAGGAGATGCAGGGGAACCTCTATAAATGCGGCGAAGATATGCAGAGGGAGCACTATGGCTCCATGTACCCCATGCACCCCACCGAAATTGACTTCCATAGAAGCGAATTTTTCGGTGAATTTATTCTGGAGTAATTCTGGTTGATTTTACCTTGTCGTTGTGATAGAATAAGTTTGCAAGATAACCGGACTGTTGGGGGCGTCCGTCCAGACAAGATGGGTTCGGTTATAAAAATGAATTACCAAAATAACGGAGGATACATATGGACATTTTCAGTATTTTAGCACTGATTGGAGGCATGGCTCTTTTCCTTTACGGGATGGAGCTCATGGGCGACGGCCTGAAAAAACTGGCAGGAGGAAAGCTAGAATCCATCTTAGCGCGGCTGACGGCAAACCGCTGGCTTGGTTTTCTGCTGGGCTTGGTGGTAACAGCAGTGATCCAGTCGTCTTCGGCAACTACGGTTATGCTGGTGGGTTTTGTCAATTCCGGTATCATGAAGCTGGGGCAGACCATCAGCATCATCATGGGCGCCAATATCGGCACCACGGTTACTGCATGGCTTTTGAGTACGGCAGATATTAAGGGCACGGCGTTGGTGCTGAAACTTTTGAAGCCGGATTCCTTTACTCCGATTCTGGCTGCCATCGGTATTGTGATGATTATGATGGCAAAGACCGATAAGAAGAGGAACACCGGAAGCATTCTGGTGGGATTTGCAATTCTGATGTTCGGGATGGAAACCATGAGCGGTGCAGTTGAGGGGTTGCGTGACAACGAAGCCTTTACCAACATCCTGACCATGTTCTCCAACAATCCGGTTATGGGTATTATCGTGGGAACCATCTTTACCGCCATCATTCAATCGTCTTCTGCGTCAGTGGGCGTTTTGCAAGCACTTGCCATTACCTGTGTGATTCCCTACTCCACCGCAATCCCGGTTATCCTGGGCCAGAATATCGGAACCACCATTACTCCGATTCTTTCGGCAATCAGCGGTAACACCGAATCCCGGCGGGTGGCAATGTCTTGCCTGTATATCAAGATGATTGGCGTCGTTGTTGTGGTGGGCATCTTCTATCTACTGAATCAGATGATAGGCGGCTTTGCATTCATGACAGAGCGAGTTTCTGCTTTTGATGTTGCGGTTATCCATACTCTCTTTAACATTCTGTCCACCGTGATTTTAATGCCGTTTTGCTCTACCATTGAAAAGCTGGCAGTCAAGACGGTCAAGGGAAGAAAAGAGGAAGAAACCACCGATGCTTTCGACACTCTGGACGACAGATTCTTGTCGATTCCTGCTTTTGCGGTAGAAAAGTGTAAGGAGCTGGTCTGCGACATGGCAAGACTGGCAGAGGATACCTTCCAAAAGGCAGTGAAGCTCCTTGAGGGCTATGACCAGGCGGAGTTTGAAGAGATTCGGCGGCTTGAAACCCTGGCGGACAAGTACGAGGATAAGACCAGCAGCTATCTTGTGAAGATTGCGGCAAACCAGATTTCTACACAAGACAGTAAGGTGGTCACCGAGCTCCTCCATTGTATTGGGGATATCGAGAGAATCTCTGACCACGCCTTGAATATTGCCAAGGCGGCAAAAGAGGTGGCTGACAAAAAAATTAGCTTTTCCGAGAATGCAAGAAAAGATTTGTCCGTGATTGCACAGGCAGTAACCGAAGTTCTGGCCCTGTCGGTTCAAGCACTGGAACAGGAAGACCTGGAAATTGCCAGGAGTGTGGAGCCCCTGGAGCAGGTCATTGACCGGTTAAAGCGGAAAATCAAGAACGGACATATTTCCCGGCTCCGGCAGGGGGATTGCACCATGGAACTGGGATTTATCTTATCCGACCTTTTGACCAACTACGAAAGAGTGGCGGACCATTGTTCCAATATTGCGGCGTGCTTGATTGAGATTGCCCATGATTCCTTTGAGGTTCATGAGTATCTCCAGCAGGTCAAGGCAGACGGCGGGGACGGAGATTTCCGGTCCATGTACCAAGGCTACAAGGAAAAATACCGTCTGGAAGAAGAAAAGAATTTGGTG
>JAGALN010000081.1 GCA_017625185.1 Clostridia bacterium | reverse complement strand
TCCTGTAGAAATCCATGATGAAGATGATGGTGCTATCTATTTTTCCTCAGGAACCACCGGTTTCCCTAAAGCGATTCTTCATCGGCACAGAGCCTTGGTGGCTTCTTGCGAAGTCGAACAAAACCATCACTCCCAAACCCGTGATGATGTCTTTTTGTGCATTCCGCCTTTGTATCATACCGGTGCCAAAATGCACTGGTTCGGCTCCCTTTTGTCCGGTTCCAAAGCAATCATTTTGCGTGGTATCAAACCGGAATGGATTCTGCAGACAGTGTCGGATGAAAAAGCCTCAATTGTCTGGCTTTTGGTGCCTTGGGCTCAAGATATTCTGGATGCGATTGAACGCGGAGATATTAAACTGGAGGACTATAATCTTTCAAAATGGCGGCTGATGCACATTGGTGCACAGCCAGTTCCTCCCTCTTTGATTAAGCGGTGGAAAGAAGTGTTCCCAAACCATGAATATGACACCAACTATGGCTTGAGTGAATCCATCGGCCCCGGTGCGGTTCATCTCGGTGTGGAAAATATTCATAAGGTTGGTGCAATCGGCATTCCGGGATATCGCTGGGAAGTAAAGATTGTCAATACCGAAGGGAACGAAGTCGCCCAGGGTGAGGTTGGTGAGCTTTGCCTGAAAGGCGATGGCGTCATGAAGTGCTACTACAAAAACAAAGAGGCAACCCGGGATGTGCTGACTCCGGATGGCTGGCTTTATACCGGAGATATGGCAAAGCAGGACGAGGATGGATTCATTCACCTGGTTGACCGAAAAAAGGACGTCATTATTGTTGGCGGCGAAAATATCTATCCGGTTCAAATTGAAGATTTCTTGCGAGCAAATGAGAAAATCAATGACGTGGGTGTTATCGGTCTTCCGGATGAACGCTTGGGCGAGGTTACTGCCGCTATCATTCAGCTCAAAGAAGGGATGACTGCAACTGAGGAGGAAATCCGCGAATTTTGCATGGCTTTGCCTCGGTATAAGCGTCCAAAACAGATTATCTTTGCTGATATTCCCAGAAATGCAACGGGAAAGATTCAGAAAAATGCCCTTCGGGAACGCTATGGGGCGGCAAGATTGGTTGAAGCCACAACAACGAAATAATCTATTTTAAAGGCGTATTATAAGGATACGCCTTTAAAAATTTCTAAAAGTGTTCTTTTCTTTGAAAATAACAAAAAGGTTGTTTTCTTCCTGATTTTATGGTACAATTTCTCTTGTGGGTTATAATAACAAAAGAGTTTTATCATTACGATTTAAAGAGGCGTAACTATGTTTGAAGTCAAAGATAGAATTAAACAATTAGCCGCACAATGCGGTTTGAGCGGTGCGGAATCATCTGTTGCCTGTTTTCTCTGCGAGGAACTGAAAAAACTAGGGATGCTGGCAGAGCGTGATCCCTATGGCAATGTCTATGGTCGTTTTGCCGAGAAGAAAAAGGGAGGAAAGACGCTCTTATTGGAGGCACATATGGACCAGATTGGATTAATGGTTTCCGATATCGGCCGGGATGGCTATGTGAAGTTTGTCAATCTTGGCGGTGTGGATCAGCGAATCTTACCCGGTATGGAAGTTACTATTTGGGGGTCCCGTTCTGTCTACGGCATTGTTGGTGCGTTTACAAGGAAATCAAAAGACGAAGAAGATGCTAAAAATCCCAAGATAGAAGAATATCGTATCGATACCGGCTTAACCGAAGCAGAAGTGAAAGCAGCTGTTTCCGTTGGTGATTTTATTCAGTTAAAGGGTGCAACCACATCGTTGCTTAACGAAAAAATGTCCGGTTGTGCCATGGACAATCGTGCCGGTATTGCCGCAATTTTAAGATGTCTGCAAAGATTAAGCGACAAAAGTTCTCCCTATGAAATTCATGTTTTGTTTTCCACCCAGGAGGAGTTAGGACTTCATGGAGCATACACCGGTCTGAAAGGCAAGAAGATTGATGCTGCAATCGTTGTAGATGTGACTCATGGTACAACCTGTGATTGCAAAGAGGAAATCGGTGTTTTCCCATTGGGGTGCGGTGCTGTCATCTGTCGGGGTCCGAATTTCCATTATGAGTATACCAAACAACTAATTTCTCTCGCCAAAGAAAAGAATGTTTCACATGAAATCGAGGTTGCCTCTGCTGAAAGTGGAACAACCGCCTGGGCAATCCAGACTGCAAACGGCGGGATTCCGGTAATGCTTGTATCCATCCCCTTGCGATATATGCACACCAATGTAGAAACCTTGGCGCTATCTGATGTCAATTCGGTATCAGAATTATTGTATCATGCTGCGATGGGAGGTGTTGTTCTTGCTTAAAGCCCTTGGAAAGCTTATCGCAGTATCCGGAAGAGAAGATGTTTTTCGGGAATTCTTGAAAAAAGAACTGTTGCCATATTGCGACACAATCAAAACTGACAACATGGGGAATCTCCACGTTTATTGCCGCGGCGATGGCCCCGAAATCTTGATTACAACCTATATGGACGAGCCGGGAATTATCATAACCCAAATTACCGAAGACGGATATTTACGCTTCGAGCCAGTAGGACGCATTCGCCCATCATACCTGGTATCCAAACGGGTGTGCTTTGGAAACCGATTTGGCATTATCTCTCTAAAAGCAATTCACTTGACTACAAAAAAAGAACGGGAGATTCCAGTCAAAGCGTCCCAGTTGTTCATTGATATTGGTGCCTCCTCTAAAGAGGAGGCAGAGAAAATTGTTAACGTTGGCGATTACGGGGTTTTGGACATTCCTTTCGTAGAGCTACCCAACGGTTTTATCAAATCCAGAGCCATTGCCGGAAGAATGGGATGTGCTGCTGCAATCGAAGGGATAAAACAAGCAAAGAATCGCAACATCCACGTCGTTTTTGCCGTACAACGGGAGATTAACAATCGAGGTATTCTGGCGTGCAGCAGTAGTTGCGACGCCGATTTAGCGATAGTTTTTGACGGCATTGATGCAAAAACCTATGCAAACACGGATACAGTTTTGGTGGAAGCAGGAAAGGGTGTAACAGTTTTAACTCACCACAGCTGCGGTGTTATTGATTCAACATTGTATACTCATTGTCAAAGAATTGCTGCGGATATTGGACTTCCAATCCAATACGGAGTATCCAAACAGCAAGGTGCAGAAACCAACCTTGCCAAACTTGGGCAGCACCAAATTCTATGTCTCTCGATTCCGGTGCGATATGCTGATTCCACTGCACCCATCGCAAATTCCAGAGATATGGAGAGCATGGTTCGGCTTACCTGTCATATGATTGAAACAATCTGTCAAGGAGGAAGAAGCATATGATTTCAAACTCAGAACAAGCGTTACTG
>JAGALN010000080.1 GCA_017625185.1 Clostridia bacterium | reverse complement strand
TGTTTCTCATGGTCTTAAATGGTTTGTTATACTCTGCAGCTAATGATTTGACCGATTCGCCTTCGTGATGCTTTCTAACTATCTCATCAATTATCGTTTGTGGCGTATTGGGTGTTCCCTTTCGTCTTGGCATAAAAATACCTCCTATGGTAGTTTCTTTTATTCTACCATAGGAGGTCCTTTTTTGTCATTGTCCGTTTTTAACGGACCTGTTCAATTGGTATATCCTTTTTGGTTAAAAAACTTATTTCGTGCCGAAAATTCTATCGCCGGCATCACCAAGGCCAGGAACAATGTAACAATTTTCGTTAAGCCCCTCGTCCACATTGGCACAGTAAATCTGCACATCAGGATGAGCCTTGGTCAAAGCCTCAATTCCCTCGGGTGCCGCAATCAGGCAAAGGAACTTGATGTTACTGCCGCCATAGGACTTAATCTGGGAGATGGCATCAATTGCCGAACCGCCCGTTGCCAGCATGGGGTCAACCACCACAATCAAACGCTTGTCAATATCCTCAGGAAGCTTGCAGTAGTATTCCTGGGGCTGCATGGTAACCTCATCCCGGTACATGCCGATATGTCCCACTTTCGCAGTAGGCACCAGAGACAGCATTCCGCTTACCATGCCCAATCCCGCACGGAGAATAGGGACAATGGCAAGTTTCTTACCCTTGAGCATCTTCTGGGTAGTCTTTTTGATAGGGGTTTCGATTTCCACATCCTCTAAAGGCAAATCCCGCAGAGCCTCATAGCACATCAGCATGGTGATTTCTTCTACCGATTCCCGGAATTCCTTGTTGGTGGTGGATTTCTGCCGGAGAATGGTGGTTTTGTGCTGAATCAGCGGATGGTCAAATACAGTTACATTTTTCATGATAAATCTCCTATTCTTCTTCGGGAGCATTCTTCACCAAAAGGTTTACAATGATCCCCAGAATCAATGCACAAGCGATGGAAGTGATGGTAACCTTACCAAAGGTCAAGGTCAGTCCGCCAATGCCGGAAATCAGGATGGTGGAAACCACAAACAAATTCTTATTCAGATTCAGGTTTACCTTTTGAATCATCTTAAGACCAGATACTGCAATGAAGCCGTAAAGTGCCATACATACACCGCCCATAACACAGGAGGGGATGGAATTTACAAAGGCAATAAAGGGAGAGATAAAGGCAATCAGGATTGCCAGAACTGCAGCGGTAATAATGGTAGAAACGGAAGCATTTCTGGTGATTGCCACACAGCCTACAGACTCACCATAAGTGGTGTTGGGGCAACCGCCAAAAAGAGCGCCAACCATGGAACCGATACCGTCACCCAGCAGGGTTCTGTGAAGACCCGGCTCTTCCAGCAAGTCTGCTTCGATGATGGAAGAAATGTTCTTGTGGTCGGCAATGTGTTCAGCCAGTACTACGAAAGCAACGGGAACATAAGCCACTGCAATGGTACCGATGTAAGCACCATTCAGTTCGCCAAAGCCTTTCCATGCGGTCAGGAAGGTAAAATCAGGAACAGACAGGAAGGTCTTTAAGGTTACACCATCTGCAACCAGGGCGGTAAAGGGTGCAACATTCAGCACCTTTAGGGCGTCAATATTTGCACTATAACCGATGATGGTAAAGATACCGGAGAGCGCATAGCCGCCTAAGATACCGATGATAAAGGGAATCAACTTGGCAGTCTTCTTACCATAAGTGGAGCAAAGGATGGTAATAATCAGGGTAACAATACCGCAAAGGGTAGTAATCAAGGGAGAAGCGGTTACGTCAGGAACACTACCCTTTAAGATGTCGCCGATGGCGTTACCGGCAAGACTCAAACCGATGATAGCAACGGTAGGGCCGATAACCGCAACGGGCATTACCTTGTCAATCCACTTAACACCGGCAAACTTCACAATCATGGCAATGACCACATAGACAAGGCCGGCAAAGATAGCACCGATGATTAAGCCAAGGAACCCTAAGGACATGGATACACCGCCGGCAAAAGCAGCTACCATAGAGCCGATAAAAGCAAAGGACGAACCTAAGAATACCGGGCTCTTCTTCTTGGTAAATGCGATGTAGACCAGAGTACCAAGACCTGCGCCGAAGAGTGCGGCAGCAGAACTCATGGCAGTACCGCAGGTACTGTTGATGATAACCGGAACCACCAGGGTTGCGGTCATGATGGCAAGCAACTGCTGGAGAGCAAAGATAATCAGCTGACCAAACTTAGGCTTGTCATTGACACCGTAAACTAATTTCATAACTAACTCCTCCTCGTTCTTTTGAACTTTAAAATAAATATGTAAATTTTATTTTTTTCGTTTGTATCAGGCGAAGTGAAGTAAAAATATTCCTGCCAAGCTCTTCTACGCTTATTCTAGCATAACAATTTTCCTTTTTCAACTTATTTTGCTATTTTTTAATCAATTTTTGCTATAGAAAATCCCGCATGTCCTACCTGACATACGGGATGAAAACACAGAATTAGTTGGTATAGTTATCAAAGTATCCCTGAACCAAAACAACAGGGGTTCCCTTATCGCCGGAACCGCTGGTTAAGTCACAAAGAGAACCAATCAAATCAGTCAGCTGACGGGGGGTAGTACCCTGGGATGCCATATTACCCACCAGGTTACCATCCTTTTCCTTGATGCTCTTGGAGATGGCTTCTTTGAGTGCCTCGCCGGACAAATCCTTATAGTCGTTATCGGCAAGATACTTCAGCTTCAGCTCATTGGGGGTCCCAATCAAACCATCGGTATACGCCGGGGAAACCACCGGGTCTGCCAGTTCCCAGATCTTGCCCTGAGGGTCCTTAAAGGCACCGTCACCGTAAACCATAACCTCAACATGAACACCGGTAGCATCCAGAACTCTCTTCTGGATGTCCAGAACCAAATCCTTACATTCCTGAGGGAAAAGCTTGATTTTGTCCTCAGTGGATTTGTTAGAACCAAGCAAACCATACTTTGCGTTAAAACCGCTGCCGTTTACCGATGCGGTCATAATATCATCCAGACTGCAGACAACCTTGGCACCTGCAGCTTTTAAGATTCTCTTGGTGCGGGCACGGGTGTGAATATCACAGTTGATAATACAATCGGTGTAGTCCAGAATTGCCTTTGCCTGATTGGCAAAGATAATTTCTACTTCGGCGCCGCTCTCCTGAATCAGGTTTCCGTAATATTCCACATAGTCAACGCCGGTGAACTCATGCTTATTCTCGCCAAAGAGCTCACGGTAGCGGGCAAGAGATAATACATCCGAAAAAGGATTTACACCGGATTCGTCAATCTTATCCATACTGATCAACTGGTTCCCCACTTCATCTGCCGGGTAGCTGAGCATCAGTACAACCTTTTTCACAGCCTTTGCAATACCACGCAAACAAATGGCGAAACGGTTTCTGGAAAGAATTGGGAAGATGACGCCGACAGTTTCGCCGCCAAGCTTCGCCTTAACATCTGCAGCGATATCATCAACCGTTGCATAGTTCCCCTGTGCCCTTGCCACAATGGATTCGGTCACAGAGATAACATCCCTGTCCCTAAGAGAAAACCCCTCGTACTCCGCTGCCTCCAAAACACTGGTGGTTACGATTTCGGCAAGGTTATCACCCTCACGAATGATCGGGCAACGAATACCTCTGGAAACAGTACCTACTCTTCTTTCATTGTTTGCCATTTCTATCCCCTCAATCTATATAAAGTACAAATAAAAAAATACATTACAGTTATACCACTTTTTTTGCAAATATTCAACACTTTTTTTCGCAATTCGGGAATTTTATAAATTATGATAAAAAATGTTATGATATCGCTTTGATTTTTGTAACCGAGAATCAATTCCAGTTATCATTCCGCATCCCAACGGAAACTGCCGGAAAGCAAGGTTGCACCGTCCTTTGACACAGTCAAAAGACCACCGTCTACAATACCGATTCGTTCGGTACCATCCACTAACACAACCTTGCATTTCCCCGGTTGCACCGAGGTCATAAAAGGAATATGCCCCGCCAGAACTGCCAAATCGCCGCCTGCACCACGAAGGGAGAGTTCCATAACCTCATCCTGAAATCTGGTTCCATCGGGAGAGGACACCGTCAGTGTATAGGTGTTCATTCTGCCACCTTCTTTGCTTTGGCA
>JAGALN010000079.1 GCA_017625185.1 Clostridia bacterium | reverse complement strand
TAGAACCACAACCGTTATTGATGTTTAATCCATCCGGTTCCGCACCAATTACATCGATCTGTGCACCTAAGGCACCAAAAACGTGCCGTGCAATCATCCAGGAGGCACCGTTGGCACAATCCAGACCGATTCTCAGATTCTTATAGGAATTAGACGCCAGAGAAATCAGGTATCCCACATATCGGTTTCTGCCCGATACATAGTCCACAATACAACCAATCCGCTCCCCTTGTGCCAGAGGCAAATCCGGCTGAGCCACACCCAACGCCTTCATATCTCCATCCAGGTATGCTTCGATCAGGGCAGTGGTTGCATCATCCAGCTTTTCTCCATACCGGTTGATGACCTTGATACCGTTATCATAGAAAGGATTGTGAGACGCAGTAATCATAATACCACAATCAAATTCGTCCTGGCGGGTCACATAAGAGACACTGGGGGTGGTGGTAACGTGGAGCATATAGGCATCGGCACCGGAAGCAGTCAAACCTGCCACCAGGGAGTATTCCAGCATATAACTGGAACGCCGGGTGTCCTTTCCGATGACGATTCTTGGACGATACCCTGCCTTATCACAGCCGGACAGCTTGGAGCCATAGTACCAACCCAAAAACCGTCCCACCTGATAGGCGTGCATGGAGGTCAAGCCTTGATTCGCCTCTCCCCGGAACCCGTCTGTTCCAAAATATTTGTTACCCTGCCGCTCCTGTCCGGCACAATTGATTTCAATCTGGTCCCGGAGCAGTTCATCTGCGGATATCTCGAACAAGTCGCAAAGCTGCAGCACCTTATCAATCTGGGGGAGAGCTTGATCTACCTCCCATTTGGATACCGACTGACGGGATACCCCGATTTTCTCCGCAAGCTGTTCCTGGGAGATATTGGCTGCGGTGCGAAATTTTGCAATCTTTTCACCGATGGTCATACAAATCCTCCTCATTTTATACTCAATACCTTGATTCTATCAAATCCAAGTTTGTTTTACAAGCAAGTTTTATTTGATTTTTTTGCAACCACAGGTAGCAATCCTAGCGGGTTTTTCCAAGAAATCTCTCAAACACTCTGTTTCGTTTCGGCAAATTTGCAAGGAATACTTGTCATTTTTCCTTTCTCCCGCATATTATTTGCAGTTTCTCATCCTTTTTATTGTATACATTTCCTCCCTGTCCCATAACCAAAGCCGCAACTTTTTCCCAAAGCACCAGTTTTACTTGACTTTTTGCCGAAAATGCGGTAGAATAAAGTTTAATCTAATTTTTTTGAAAGTATTTTGAGAGAGGTGATTCCTTTGGCACAAAATGAGACAAACAAACAAAAGGAAACCGCCATGCAATCCTATATCAATTTGATTCATGAGCAGAATGCGGTATGGAACTCCATTCCATCCCATTACTACAGCGACTACAATGTCAAGCGTGGTCTTCGAAACGCAGACGGCAGCGGTGTTCTGGCAGGGTTAACCACTGTAGGCGAGGTTCACGGCTATGTCATGGACGAGGGTAACAAAGCACCCATCCACGGAACCCTGCGGTATCGGGGCATTGACGTCAAGGACATTGTCGAAAACTGCCAGAAAGAAAAGCGGTTTGGCTTTGAAGAAACCGCCTTTCTGCTTCTGTTTGGTTTCCTGCCCGACAAGGAAACCCTGGATGACTTCGGCAAGATTTTGGCAAGCCGCCGGGATCTTCCTGCTGGGTTTACCGAGGATATGATTTTCAAGGCACCCAGTAAGAATATTATGAACAAGTTAAGCCGCTCTGTCCTGGCACTTTACTCCTACGACGACAACCCGGATGATATTTCGGTGCCAAACCTCCTCCGGCAGAGTCTGGATTTGATTGCCCGGTTCCCGGTTCTGGTGGCAAACGCCTACAGCTGTAAGCGGCACTATTGTGACGGGGAAAGTCTGGTTCTGCACAATCCAAATCCCGAGCTTTCTGCAGCAGAAAATTTCCTCGCTATGATTCGCCCCAACAAAAAATACACCCCCCTGGAAGCAGAGATTCTCGACCTTGCTTTAATTCTTCAAGCAGAGCACGGCGGCGGTAACAACTCCGCCTTTACTGTCCACGTGGTATCCTCCACCGGGACCGACACCTATTCTGCCATTGCGGCAGCGGTTGGTTCCCTAAAAGGGCCCAAGCACGGCGGCGCCAACGCCAAAATGCAGGCACAGATGGCTGAGATTAAGAAAAACATCAAGGACTGGACCGACGAAAACGAGGTTCTGGAATACTTAAAGAAGATTATCCGCAAGGAAGCCGGCGACGGCAAGGGTTTGATTTATGGTATCGGCCATGCAGTCTACACCCTTTCCGATCCCCGTACTTTGATTTTAAAAGAGAAAGCAAAGGAGTTGGCAACCGTTACCGGTCACAACGAGGAATTCGCCCTCTATGACCTGGTACAGAGATTGGCACCCCGTGCTTTCCGGGAAGAAAAGGGTCTGGAAAAAGAGGTCTGTGCCAATGTGGACTTCTATTCCGGCTTTGTCTTCGAGATGCTGGGGATTGCTCCGGAGCTTCACACTCCCCTCTTTGCCATGTCCCGGATTGTTGGTTGGTGCGCCCACCGTATCGAAGAAATCACCACCAGCAACAAGATTCTCCGTCCCGCTTACAAGACTATCGCAAAGCGCCTTCCCTATACCCCCATCGCAGAGCGGGATACCTTGGGTGTGGAGCACTTGATCGACAGTGCCATCAACAGTCCCGAGGTAGAGATGCTGGAATCCTGATTGAGGAGGTTATCTGATGCGTAGCTTTTTATACGGTTCCGCACTTGTTTTTCAAATTGTTTATAGCATTGCTTTGTACCTGGCAGGGGCAATCAGCCTTTTCCTGATCGCAAAAAGGAACCATGTAAAGGGGAAATGGCTTGCCTTTGTCCCGGTGTTCCAATTCTACATCATTGGCGCTCTTTGCGAAGAGTACCTCCTACTTGGGCGTCGGATTCGTTTCCTTCAATGGATTATGATTTTACTGGAGTTTTTGCAGATTTACTTCAGCTTTTTCTCCGGCTTCTTCTTTGCACCGGCAAGGCTGGTGGTCAATATCCTGACGGCACTGTTTTTGCACAAGTTCTTCTATCTCTTTCAACCCAGCCGTGCCACCATTTACGCCATCATTGCCATGTTCGGCAGACTTCCTCTGGTGATTCTGCTATTCCTCTTAAAAGATAAGCCTATGGTCATGTCAGCCGGTGCCTACCCCTATCCCTTTGGAAATCGTTATTAAGAGTACTACAAAACCCCCGATGCGTCGCATCGGGGGTTTCCTATTTCGCCTTATTTCAGGTTATTTTCCAGATTCTCCAACTGCTTTGTAATCTCTGCCGGCAGTCTGTCGCCAAACTGGCTGAAGTATTCCTTCTGGTTCTCAACATCCCCCATCCAGACATCCTTATCAACGCTGAGGAGCTCCTTGAGCTGCTCTGCGGTGATGTCCAAATCCGTGGTGTCGATGGCACCCTCGGCGGGAAGCAGACCGATTGCACTCTCTACTGCATCTGCCTTGCCCTCGCAACGATCCAGAATCCAGAGAAGAACTCTCATGTTGTCACCAAATCCGGGCCAGAGGAAGTTGTTGTCCTCGTCCTTACGGAACCAGTTTACATGGAAGATTTTCGGTGCCTTATCGGCATCCATCTTCTTACCCATGTCAAGCCAGTGTCCAAAGTAGTCTGCCATGTTGTAACCAACGAAAGGCTTCATTGCCATGGGGTCACGTCTTACCACGCCCACAGCACCTGCTGCAGCTGCGGTGGTTTCGGACGCCATGGTAGCACCTACGAATACACCGTGCTCCCAATCTCTTGCCTGATATACCAGAGGAGCAGTCTTGGCACGACGGCCGCCGAATACGATAGCGGAAATCGGAACACCCTGGGGATTCTCAAACTCGGGGGAGATGCAGGGGCAGTTGATTGCCGGTGCAGTAAACCGGGAGTTGGGATTTGCAAGAACGCCGTCAAATTCCTTGCCATTCACCTGCTTTCCGGTCCATTCGGTACAGTTTGCAGGCGGATTCTTATCCAGACCTTCCCACCAAACGGTCATATCATCATTGTTGATGGCAACGTTGGTGAAAATGGTATTCTTCTTGGTGGATTCCAACGCATTGAAGTTGGTCTTCTCGCTGGTACCCGGAGCAACGCCGAAGAAGCCAGCCTCGGGGTTGATGGCATAGAGTCTGCCGTCGGGACCGATTCTCAGCCATGCAATATCATCACCTACAGTCCAGATTTTGTAACCCTTTTCCTTCAGGTATTCCGGCGGAATCAGCATAGCCAGATTGGTCTTGCCGCAAGCGCTGGGGAATGCAGCAGCGATGTATTTTACCTCGCCCTGGGGATTTTCCAGTCCCAGAATCAACATATGCTCTGCCATCCAACCTTCCTGCTTACCAAGGTAGGAAGCAATACGCAGCGCAAAGCACTTCTTGCCCAGCAAAACGTTACCGCCGTAAGCGGAGTTCACCGACATAATGGTATTGTCCTGAGGGAAGTGAACGATATATCTCTCATCTGGATTTACATCCTTCTTGGCATGGAGACACTTGGTGAAATCATCACCATCAATGATATCCAGAATAGCCTTGCCAACTCTGGTCATGATTGCCATGTTCAGCACGACATAGATACTGTCGGTCAGCTCGATACCAATCTTGGAGAAAGGAGAGCCAACAGGACCCATGGAGTAAGGAATCACATACATGGTTCTGCCCTCCATGGAGCCGTCGTACAGAGCGTTCAGCTTTGCATACATTTCCTCGGGGTCCATCCAGTTGTTAATGGGGCCAGCCTCCTCCTTGGTGGGAGTACAGATAAAGGTTCTGTCCTCTACTCGGGCAACGTCATTAACTGCAGTTCTGTGGTAATAACACCCCGGCAGCTTTTCCTGATTCAGTTTAATCATCTCACCGGTGGCAACGGACTCTTCCCGGAGCGCCTCTAACTGTTCCTCGCTACCGTCAATCCAAACCAGCTGGTCAGGACGGCAGAGAGATTTCATTTCTTCAAGCCATTTTAACACATACTTGTTTTCTGTCATGTTGTTTCCTCCTTATAGTTAAGTTTTAGAAAAAACTATTTTCCTCTATCTTATACTATACCCTAAATTTCCTTTTTTGGCAATATCTATTTTAGACATTTTTTTTACAATCTCTATGCCGCCTTTGGTGGAATTGCTCACCCAAAAAGCGGCTTGCAGAACGCAAGCCGCCAATCCATCATTTCAGCAAGTTAGAAAGCTCCGCAAATTCCTCCACCGAAAGCCGCTCTCCTCGCACCCCTTCCGGGAGTTCCATGTTTTCCAACGCCGCCATAACCCGTTCCTTTCCCACCGAAAAATACGGACTTTTGGATAGAGCATTGGACAGAGTCTTCCTCCTCTGCCCAAAGGCGGACTTCACAATCTGAAAGAATAACTTCTCGTCCTCTACCTCCACTGCCGGCTGAGGGAGAACCTCTAACTTCACCACCGAGGATGCAACTTTCGGTTGTGGCATAAAGCAATGAGGCTCTGCCTTACAAACCAAAGACGGCTTGGTATAATACTGAACTGCCACAGATAATGCTCCGTATTCCTTGGTACCGGGAGCTGCGACCATCCGGTCTGCCACCTCTTTTTGGACCATCACAGTCATGGTGGTAACCGGCAAACGGCTTTCTAAAAGCTCCATGATTATAGGAGTAGTAATATAATAAGGAAGATTTGCCACCACGCAGAAGGGGGAATCTCCGAAGGCATCCTTGGTTACCTCTCTCAAATCCACGTCCATTACATCAGCGTGAATCAGGTTCACGTTGGAAAACTCCGCCAGGCTTTCTCCCAAAACAGGAATCAAGGCACGGTCAATCTCGATGGCAAGGGTCTTTTTGCTATTCGCCGCAAGGCACCGGGTCAGGGTTCCGGCACCGGGGCCGATTTCCAAAGCACAAGTTTCATCGTCCAGTGCAGCAGCATCCAAAATTTTGGATAAAACCCCCTCGTCAATCAAAAAGTTCTGTCCCAGGCTCTTGGAAAACGAAAATCCGTGCCGTTCCAGCAAGGCTTTTAATTCCGACGGATGCGATAAATTCATGGTTTTTCTCCCTTTTTCTAAATCTTTTCGGGGATTATTGTACCACACCGGACAGGGACTTGTAAAGGGGAACTTCTCGTTCTGTTTTTCTTTTTCGTCATTTTCCCAAATCTCAAACGAAAATTTCCACAAAGTTTACAAAATTTTAACATTTTGCCAAGACGTATGGACAAGTTTCATTAAATATAGTATGATAAACGCAAGATTGGATTGTAAAAATCCGGAAAAAGAAAAGGAGAGGTTACTTATGGAAAAACTGTTCCACCTAAAGGAAAAGGGTACCACGGTAAAGACTGAAATTATCGCCGGTATCACTACGTTTTTGGCTATGGCGTACATCCTTGCGGTAAACCCCAGTTATCTGGGCGGCATTGAGGGTGCAACCCCCGGTGCTATCTTTTCTGCAACGGCTATTTCCGCTGCAATCGCTACTCTATGTATGGCATTCTTCGCCAACTATCCGGTAGCTCTGGCATCCGGCATGGGTCTTAACGCATTCTTCGCGTTTACCGTGTGCGGTGCAATGGGTTGTTCCTATGCAGTTGCTCTGACTGCAATCTTGGTTGAAGGTATCATCTTTATCCTTCTTTCTTTTTGCAATTTCAGAGAAGCTCTGGTTAACCAGATTCCCAAGAACTTAAAGTTCGGTATCACTGCGGGCATTGGTTTGTTCATCACCATCATCGCTTTGATCAACTCCGGCGTTGTTGTTGCAAACGATGCTACCGTTTTAGGCATCGGCACCTTCTCCCGTCCGGAATTTGTTCTTTCTCTGGTTGGTCTTTTGATCATTGGTGTTCTCCACCATTTCAAGGTTCCGGGCAGCATCCTGCTGGGCATCCTGGCAACCTGGGTTTTGGGCATCATCGCTGAACTCACCGGCTGGTATGTAGTTGACATCGAAAAAGGTGTTTACTCCCTGATTCCTTCCTTCACCGGTTTGAGTTTCGAAGCTCCGGTCATGTTCAACTTTGATTTCAGCTATATTGCTGATAACATTGCAACTTTCCTGGTTATTACCTTTACTTTCCTCTTCACCGACATCTTTGATACCGTTGGTACTTTAATCGGTGTTGCAGAAAAAGGGAATCTCTTGGATGAAGAAGGCAATCTTCCCAACGCAAAGGGGGCTTTACTTGCTGACGCAGTTGGTACTGTTGCAGGTGCTTGTCTTGGCACCTCCACCGTTACCAGTTATGTAGAATCTAGTGCAGGTGTTTCTGCCGGCGGCAGAACCGGTTTGACCGCTCTGACCACCGCTATCCTCTTTATCATTGCTTTGGTACTGTCCCCTCTCTTCCTGGCAATTCCGTCCTTTGCAACTACTCCGGCTATGCTTTTCGTTGGGCTTTTGATGTTCAGTGCCATCAAGAACATGGACTTTGACGGTGATGTTGCAGATTCTATTGGAGGATTTATCGCAGCGGTATTTATGCCCCTCACCTACTCCATCGCTAACGGCATTATGTTCGGTATGCTTTCCTGGGTTATCCTGAAGCTCCTCACCGGTAAAGTGAAGGACATTAAGCCTGTTATGTGGGTTTCCACCGCTTTGTTTGTTCTCTACTTCGTCCTAAAGTTCATTGGCATCATTGCATAAGTCAAACCTTTGAT
>JAGALN010000078.1 GCA_017625185.1 Clostridia bacterium | reverse complement strand
CCCTGCGATATTTAATTGGTGCCGGAGACCGGAATCGAACCGGTACGGGAGAAAATTCCCACGGGATTTTAAGTCCCGGGCGTCTGCCAGTTCCGCCACTCCGGCATAAAGCCCCTTTGCGAAAGCTAATATATCATAACACAAAGAAAGCCATCTGTCAAGGGTTTTTGTAATATTTTTAGAAAAAATTTTATCTACCGATACCCCAGAACAATTCTGTCAAGCCCCGACAAATCTTGCAAAAGCTCGATTTTTTGATAGCCGTTATCCTGCATCAGTGCAACCACAGAGGGACCCTGGTCATAGCCAATTTCAAAAGCCAGAAGTCCGCCTGTCGAAAGCGGAGCTTCCGCAATAATCCTCCGGTAGAAGTTCAGTCCGTCGTTCCCGCCGTCCAGCGCCATAATCGGCTCAAAGTCCCGTACCTCGGTCTGGAGGGAGGCGATATCCTTGTGGGGGATGTACGGGGGGTTGGAAACAATAGCCTGAGGATTTGGCAAATCTTTTGGCATGCCACTTAAAATATCATGCTCCACAAAACATATTCGATCCTGTAACCCGTATTTTTTTGCAGTTTTTTCTGCGGTCTGGAGGGCATCCTTGGAAATATCCAGCTCGATGACATGGGAAGAATCCAGAAGATGGGCAAGGGAAATCCCGATACAACCACTGCCGCAACCGATATCCCAAAGAGTGATAGGCTCCGAAAATCCGGATAGCCGCCGGGCGACTTCCTCTACCAGAAGCTCGGTTTCGGGGCGTGGAATTAAAGTGGAGGAATTCACATAGAATTCCAAATCCAGGAACGGACAGCTGCCAATGAGATAGTGGACCGGCTCACCCTGGATACGGCGGTTTGCCAGTTGGAAAAGCAAGGCTTCCTGTCGAGCGGTAACGGTTGGATTCTGGGTCAAAAGCTGGGTCTTGGTAAGATTCAAAAAGTGCATAAGAAGAAGCCCCGCATCTGCCTCGGGGCTTTCGATATTGTGTTGCAAGAATTTCTGTTTCAGCTCCTGACGGAGCTCCTGCAGGGTTTTCAAATCAATCACCACAAATCTTCTTCTTTGTTCTCGGGAATCACCGCAGTCATGGCGGCGATGGCGACCTCAATCATGTCATCTTCTGGTTCATTGGTGGTAATGTTCTGAAACCACATTCCCGGCTTGCTGATGATGCGGGTAAACCGATTGTCGTGCCGCCCTGCAAACTTAATAATTTCATAGGAAATGCCGGCAACAACGGGGAGCAGTGCCAGACGCAGCAAGAGTCTGTAGACAAAGAACATTTTGGGAATCAGGAAGAAGACGAGCATGCTGATTACCATAACAATCAGCAAAAAACTGGTTCCGCATCTGGGGTGGAGTCTGGTGTGCTTCCTGACATTTTCTACCGTCAGTTCCTCCCCTTGCTCGTAACAATGAATGGTCTTGTGCTCTGCTCCGTGGTACATGAAAACCCGCTTAATTTCCTTCATTCTTGCCACCAAAGAGAGGTAAAGGATAAAGATGGTAATCCGGACAATACCCTCTGCCAGAGTAACCAAAGCGTGGCTCTGGATGACGCTGCGGAGTGCCTCGCCAATTAAGCCGGGGAGAAGAATGAACAAGCCTACACTCAAAAGCAGGGAGATAACAACAGAACAGTAGATGACTACATTCATGGCTTTTTCGGAGTCTAGT
>JAGALN010000077.1 GCA_017625185.1 Clostridia bacterium | reverse complement strand
CCTCGTAGAGATATTCCATATCCTTTCTCTCGATTCTAGCCGGCTCTACTTTTTCGGTGGGGTTGAAGGTTCTCTCCACCACGCCACCGGTCATGACATTCTTCATCTTGGTTCTTACGAACGCCGCGCCCTTACCCGGCTTTACATGCTGGAATTCTACCACCTGGTAAACATTCCCGTCATATTCAAAGGTAAGACCGTTTCTAAAATCACCTGCACTTATCATTGGTGCAACCTCCTATCTATGTTCTTGTCTTCCATTGTATACCAAACCGCATAAAAATGCAAGTATTTTTTCAAAAACTCTTAAAGCTCCAGAAGCTCCTTGGAAAGTAGGGTTAGATTTTCGTATCCATTTTGGGTTACGCAGACCATGTCTTCAATCCGGACACCGCCCAAATCGGGGATATAAATACCCGGCTCGCAGGTGACCACCATTCCTGGCTGGAGCACCGTTTCCGACATAGGCGAAAGGTTGGGAAGCTCATGAATCTGCAAGCCTACTCCGTGTCCCAGACTATGCCCAAAATAGTTGCCATAGCCGGCATCGGCAATGACAGCTCTTGCCATGCCATCTGCCTCCTTGCCCATAACCCCGGCACGGATGGCAGAGAGTCCCGCCCCTTGGGCATGCTTTACCGTTTCGTAAATCTTTTTCTGCTCTTCGCTTGCTTTTCCCAGCACCACTGTTCTGGTCATATCGGAGCAATACCCCCGATACCGACACCCAAAATCCATGGTTACAAAGTCCCCCGGCTCCAGCTTTTTATCATCCGGTCTGCCATGGGGCATGCTGGTCTTTTTCCCGGAGATGGCAATGGTCTCAAAAGAAGTTCCCTCGCTGCCTCGTTTTCGCATCTGGTATTCCAATTCAGCCGCCAACTCGTTCTCGGTCATGCCGACCCTGATTTGCGGAAGCACCGCCAAAAAGGCATCTACCCCAATCTGTTCCGCAGTCCGCAGTGCCTGAAGCTCCTCTTCTGTCTTCACCATTCGGAGTCCGGTCAGCTCCCGGGAACAGCCTACCCACTCAGCATCCGGCAAACCCTTTTGGAATCCATGATAGTCCGCCACAGTCAGTTCCGCCTCTTCATACCCCAGCCGCTTGATGTTTAAATCTGTCATTCTTCTGCCGATTTCCTTGGTTCGTGTCCCGCTGCCAAACTCAATCACGGTAAAGTTCTTTGCCTCGTTCTTTGCCGCCTCAGTATACCGAGAGTCCACAAAGAGAAACTTTTCGGTTTTGCCAATCAACGCCACGCCCTCGCCACCGGAAAATCCGGTAAAGTATCGCAGGCTATGGGGAGAGGTTAGAAAAACTCCGTCCATTTTCCCCAAAAGGTCTTTTAACTTCCCGACCATATTATCCCAGCTTTCCCTGATAGATTTTCTGCAGTTCCACCGAGTCCTCGGTCTGGGTTCCTGCAGACTCACAGATAATCCGGGGGGACAAGCCCCGCTCCGCCAGCAATTCTGCCAGAGGCTCGAATTCCGGCTCGTATTGGGTTTCCCCAAAGGTATGGTGTTTCTTCTCTCCGGCATTGGTATATTCGATTCGGCTGTAATGGGCATGGAATTCCGTTGCCTGATAGGCATTCAGCTTATTCCCCAGAGCATCCAGCACTGCTGCAAAATCCGCTTTTTCTTTTAAGCCGCCACGGGTCTGGGCGTTCACGTGACCAAAATCCACGGTGGGAATCAGCCGGTCACTCATTCGGCAGAGGGCAATAACCTCCTCTACCGTACCCAGCTGATTTACCTTACCCATGGTTTCGGGGCAGATATAAATATCTCCGTACCCTTCTTTTTCTGCCGCCTCCAAAGAGCGATACAGGGTATCCTTAGCAAGGTCCAGTGCCTCTTTCCGGGTAATCTTCCCGCAGGAGCCTGAATGAACCACAATTCGGTCGGCGCCCATATCCTTTGCCGCCTTTAAGGTCTTTAGAATATAGTCAATGCTCCTGTCCCGTTTCTCCTCCTCCACCGAGGACAAGCTGATATAATAGGGAGCATGCACCGAAAGGAGAACCGATTCTGCTCTGGCATTCTCCCCCAGGGTTCTCGCTCCATCCTCCGAAATCCGGACTCCGTGCCCGCACTGGAATTCGTAGCAATCAAGTCCGTTCTTCCGCACCCAAGCAGGCGCCTCCAAACTTGATTTGTTACCGGCTTCAAAAAAGCTCTCGCTATTCCCTGCGGGACCAAATAAAGTCTTTCCCATTTCTTTCTCTCCTGTCTGATTTTGGATATAGAAAGAGCGGGGATACACCCCGCCCGTGATTATTTGTATTTACGCTTTCTTGCCGCTTCGGATTTCTTCTTCCGCTTTACACTAGGCTTTTCGTAATGCTCTCTTTTTCTAACCTCAGATAAAACGCCTGCCTTTGCACAGGAGCGCTTAAACCGACGCAGCGCGCTATCCAGCGACTCATTGTCCTTTACTCTGATTTCAGCCATGGATACTACCCTCCCTCCAAGTATGGTCAACACTAAGATGTCAAGGTAAAAAATTCTACTCCACCTATTATACAGACAAAACCTCTTTCTGTCAAGCACAATTTTAAATTTCGGTTACAAAATTTATTTCCCAATCATACTGTGGAGGGTTTCGATGGCGTCAGCAATCCCACCCACGGCGTCAATCAGCCCGCAGGTTACCGCTTCTTCACCGAAAAGCACCGTTCCCACATCATTGGCAATCTTTTCGGTTTCCATCATCAGGGCGGTAAACTGCTCCTCCGCAATACCGGAATTGCGAACCACAAATCCTACCAATCTATCCTGAATTTTGTGGAGCTGCCGGAAGGTTTGAGGAGCACCGATGACGGTTCCGGTCATCCGGATGGGGTGAACTGTCATGGTGGCAGAGGGAACAATCAAGGACTTCTTTGCCGCCACCGCCAGAGGAACACCGATGCTGTGACCGCCCCCCAAAACCATGGACACGGTGGGTTTTTTCATCCCGGCAATCATTTCGGCAATAGCGAGTCCTGCCTCCACATCACCGCCCACGGTGTTCAGCATCAAAAGCAGTCCATCAATCTCATCATCCTCCTCAATGCGCACAAGCTCCGGGAGCATATGCTCATACTTGGTGGTTTTGCTTTGGGGCGGCAGGATGGTATGCCCCTCAATCTCCCCAATGATGCTGATGCAGGATATTCTCCCTTTTCCGCTCTTGACCTCTACTTTCGACATTTCTTCAATTTTATTTTCTTGGTTTTCCTGATTTTTGTTTTCGTCATTTTCTTGATTCTTCATGGTTTCTCTCCTTTATGGTTTCCTATGAATACTATGTGCAAAATTCCCTTTACTAATCCAAAAAAATATGATACAATAATTTTTGTAAATTTTTTAGAACAGGATGTGATTCATGATGCCGATTAAAGTACAAAATGCCTTACCGGCCATCGAAACGCTGAATCAAGAAAATATTTTTGTGATTACCGAAACCCGGGCACTGACTCAGGATATTCGTCCTCTAAAAATTCTGATTCTCAACCTGATGCCCACCAAGATTGCAACCGAAACCCAACTTCTCCGGGTTCTGGGGAATACGCCTCTCCAGATTGACATCAACTTCATGCACATGAAGTCCCACGAAACCAAAAACACCTCCAAGAGCCACATTGAAACCTTCTACGGCACCTTTGATGATTACAAGGCCCAGAAATTCGACGGGATGATCATTACCGGTGCACCGGTGGAGCTTTTGGAGTTTGAAGAGGTGGACTACTGGGCAGAGCTTTGCGAAATCATGGAGTGGAGCAAGACGCATGTAACCTCCACCTTCCATATCTGCTGGGGTGCCCAAGCGGCACTTTACTATCACTACGGCGTGAAGAAGTACCCCCTGAAAGAAAAGATGTTTGGCATCTTCCCCCACACCATTCCCGAAGAAAAAAAGCATAAGATCCTGCTTCGCGGGTTTGATGATACATTCTTCGCTCCCCACTCCCGCCACACCGAATTCCGGAAAGAGGACATCGAGCAGGTACCGGAGCTGGAAATCCTAGCAGAGTCCGTTGATGCAGGAGTCTATATTGTCACCGCCAAGAGTGAGCGGCAGTTCTTCATTACTGGGCATTCAGAATACGACAGCACTACATTAGCCAACGAATACTTCCGAGATGTGAACAAAGGTTTGGATATTGCCCTCCCCAAAAACTACTTTCCGGAGGACAATCCGGAAAAGGAACCCCAAAACCTCTGGCGTTCCCATGCCAACCTGTTGTACTCCAACTGGCTGAACTACTTTGTTTACCAGACCACCCCTTATAATATTGATGACATTGATGGAGAAGAAAACGCATAAGCTTTATCGATAGGAGTGAATAACCATGTTTTTATTCGAACTATTCAAGACGGTCATTCTGGGTATTGTTCAGGGCATTACCGAATGGCTCCCCATCAGCAGTACCGGACACATGATTCTGGTAGACCAGTTTCTCCCCCTCTCCCAGAGCAAAGAGTTTATCGACCTTTTTCTTGTGGTAATTCAGTTCGGCTCAATTTTAGCGGTGGTAACCCTGTATTTTCACAAGCTGAACCCCTTTTCTCCTAAGAAAACAGTCCAGGAAAAGGCGAACACCTGGGAGATGTGGCTGAAAGTTCTTGCGGCTTGTATCCCTGCGGCGGTGATTGGTCTTTTATTTGATGATTTGATTAACCAGTACACCTACAACGCCTGGGTAGTAGCAGGAACCCTGATTCTCTATGGCGTGTTGTTTATCGTCATTGAGAACCAGAGGAAAACTCCGAAAATTGAATCCATCGCCACTTTGGATTACAAAACCGCCCTGCTAATTGGCGTCTTTCAGGTTCTCTCGTTGATTCCGGGCACCTCCCGCTCCGGCTCCACCATTTTGGGCGCCGTAATTTTGGGAACCTCCCGGTTTGTAGCGGCTGAATTCTCCTTCTTCCTGGCAGTCCCTGTCATGTTTGGGGCAAGCGCTTTAAAGATTGTAAAATTCTTCTTGGAAACCGGCGCCGGCTTTACCGGACAGGAAATTGTGATTCTTCTTACCGGCATGGTGATAGCTTACCTTGTATCCATTGCCGCCATCAAGTTCCTGATGGGGTATATTCGGAACCATGACTTTAAGGCATTCGGCTACTACCGCATTGTGATTGGTATTTTAGTCATTGCTTATTTCCTGATTAGCGGCGCCACCGTGGTGGTACATTAACGAATATTTCTTCCAAAATAGCCAAAGAGCGTGGACAATGATGTCCACGCTCTTTGGCTATCCTTTAGAATAATCCCCTCACTTGGATTGCCGCCTTTCCCTTGACGCAATTTCGTTCCAGAGGGTAAACCCCAAAATCAGGGCACCGCCAATGACTTGCATGACCGTCATACCCTCCCCCAGAATTAGAACCGATACCAAAACTGCAACCAACGGGTCAATATAACTTAAAATTGCAGCCTTCTGCCCGGGCAACTCCTTTAACGAGGAGAAGTATAGACAGTATGTAATCCCGGTATGGATAAATCCCACAATCAAAAGATACCCCCAACCAACACCTGTCAGTTCGGTTATATGGAAGCCGCCGGTTGCCGCCACATAGGGAAACAGAACCGCCACGGCAGCCAGAAACTGAATCATGGTCCGATGGAGCCCCTCCACCGTTTTGATCAGCTTATTGAAAATGACCACACTGGCATACAGAACTGCCGCACCCAAGGCAAGAGAGATTCCCAGCAGATGATTGGAGCCTCCCGATAAATCCACCGAGCCGGTAATCAGTAAAATCCCCAGGGTGGACATGATAAAGCAAATCCATTGCTTCAAATTCATCCTTTCCTTGAAGATAATCGGACAGGCAATGGTGACCAGAACCGGAGCAAAGTAGTAGCTGATGGTGGCAAGAGAAACGGTAGTATGCTTATAGGACTCAAACAACAAAATCCAATTGAACCCCATCGCAGCTCCTGACAACAACAAAAGGAGAATCTCCTTTTTGATTTCAGCATAGTTCAGTTTCTGTCCTGTCAGAAAGAGTACCGCCCCAATGGGCAGAATTGCCAGGATCCCCCGATACAGAGAAATCTCCCCCGAAGAAATCGGTATTTTTTTGACAAAAAGACCAATGGTGCCAAAGAGTGTCATGGCAACAATCATCATCAGCCTTGGATTTTTCAGTCGGTTTCGGTTCATGAAAAGTTCTCCTTACATCATTTGTCATTCTCTCCGGCATTATACAACACCTTTCGGAATGAGTCAATAAAAATAGACCCGCCGCAGGGACAGGTCTGTTTCTCTTCGTTATGCAATACGAATCAGGTGCTGGCAGTAGATGTAGCAATTCTGAATCTTCATTGCCTCTACTCCATCGTCCGCCTGAATGATTGGCTTGGTTTTCGAAGGAGTGATATACAGTTTAAAGACAATGGCATCCTGCAAGGGCCGCATATTCCGGATGTGCTTATACGGGAACTTCTTCTGCCCGATACCAAGATGTTCAAAAATGATGCTCTCGATTTCAGCATTGCTGAAACATTGCAGAACATCTTCTTCCTTATGAATCTCCAGAAGGTGCTTTGCCTCTTCAAAGGTCAGGT
>JAGALN010000076.1 GCA_017625185.1 Clostridia bacterium | reverse complement strand
GCGTCACGCTCCTATTATAGAATCAAGTATCAAACCCTGTGGCTCCGGCGATTGTGGCAAGTCTTTTGCACAAATCTTGCCCGGCATTGGGTGGAGCGTCACGCTCCTATTATAGAATCAAGTATCAAACCCTGTGGCTCCGGCGATTGTGGCAAGTCTTTTGCACAAATCTTGCCCGGCATTGGGTGGAGCGTCACGCTCCTATTTCATTTCCACGATGGTGACGCCGTTTTCGCCCTCGCCGTACTTACCAAGGCGAAAGCTTTTGACTTGGGGGTGTTTCCGGAGCATCTGCTGAATCCCGTTTCGCAAGGTTCCGGTGCCCTTGCCGTGGATGATACTGACGGTATGGAGTCCTGCCATACTGGCTTCGTCCAGGAACTTGTCAGCTTCCAAAAGCGCCTCTTCTAAAAGCATCCCCCGGAGGTCAACCTCGGTCTTGACACTGTCCCTTCGGATGCCGCTCTGGGTCTTTCGGGGCGGAGTGTAGGCACGCTTATCGGTGTTGTTTTCATCCTCTAACAAGGTCAGGTTTTCCACCCGGCTATTGACCTTCATGATGCCCACCTGTACCGTGACAGTGTTCTCCTTTTCGTTAATGGAAAGGATGCTGCCCTTATCTCCTAAATCATTCAGCATAACGGTAGCGCCCAACCGCAGGCTGTGGATGCTGACACTGGCAGACCTGATAGAAGGAGCCTTTGCCTTGGGGGATTTGTTCTTTTTCTTCTTAAGGCCCAGTTCCTTTTTCAGTTCCTCCATCACCCGGAGGGTTTCTTTTTCGTCCTTTGCCTTTCTGGCAGCTTTTACCTCGTTAATCAGGGCGTCGGTTTCTTCCTGGGCACGCTGGATAATCTTATCTGCTTTTTCCCGTGCCCGGTCATAGATTTTGTCTTTTTGCTGCTCGATTTTATCCCGTTCCCGCTCAAGCTGCAGCTTCAAATCCTCAATTTCTTTCCGCATCTCCTGGGATTCAAGTGATGCCTGTTCGGTGGTCCGGCGGTTCTTTTCGATGTTGGTTAGGATGTCCTCGAAGCGAATGCTTTCCTCCGAAAGCCGTTCCTTTGCACGGTCAATGATGTATTTGGGAAGTCCCAGGCGGGAGGAAATGGCAAAAGCGTTACTCTTGCCCGGAACCCCAATCAAAAGGCGGTAAGTGGGGCTTAGGGTGTTCACATCAAATTCGCAGGAGGCGTTTTCTACCCCATCGGTGGAGAGGGCATAGAGCTTCAGTTCGCTATAATGGGTGGTGGCAAGGGTTTTTGCACCGGCAAGGCGGATGCTTTCCAAAATGGAGATGGCAAGGGCGGCACCCTCGGTGGGGTCGGTGCCGGAACACAATTCATCAAAGAGAACCAGAGAATTGTCGGTCACCTGCTCCACAATCCGGACAATGTTGGTCATGTGGGAGGAGAAGGTGGAAAGACTTTGCTCAATACTCTGTTCGTCCCCGATATCGGCGAAGATGTTGTCAAAGACCGGCATGGTACTGTCCTCTGCCGCCGGGATATGGAGCCCCGACTGTGCCATCAGGCAGAACAGACCCACCGTTTTCAAAACTACTGTTTTACCGCCGGTGTTGGGACCGGTCACAATTAAGGAATCATAGTCCCTGCCCAACCAGACATCGGTGGGAACGATTTTTTTCGGGTCGATTAAGGGATGCCGTCCTTTACGGATGTTGACATAGCCCTCTTTGCTGAGGATAGGGCAGGTGGCTTTCATGGAGAGAGCCAATCTTGCCTTGGACAGCACAAAGTCCAGATGAATCAGGGTGTCGAAGTTTAAATCTAAGATTTCTGCAAGCTCTGCCACCTGCCCGGACAATTCCAGCAAAATCCGCTCGATTTCCGCTTTCTCCTTTAGCTCCAGTTCGTGGAGATCGTTGTTGGCGTTGACCACGCTTTCCGGTTCGATAAAGACGGTTCCGCCGGAGGCAGAAAAGTCATGGGCAATCCCTCGGACATCGCTCCGGTGCTCTGCTTTAACCGGGACAACATATCGATTATTCCGCAGAGTTACAATGGGGTCCTGTAAAAACTTCTGGTAGTGGGAAGAATGAATCATAGAATCTAAGGAACTTTTGATTTTGTTGGCGGTATTCCGGGACTTACGGCGGATGGCGGCAAGCTCGGGACTTGCTCCGTCTGCCATTTCTTCTTCGGATAAAATGGCACCGAAAATCCGGTCTTCCATGGTCTTGTCCGGGGCCAGGGATTCTAAGTATCCAAACAAAACCCCGCTTTGCGCCGCTGTCAGGGATTTCAGGGTGCGGGCATTTTTTAAGATACGGGCAAGGTTCAAAAGCTCTCCCATACTGAGAGCACCCCCGATGTTAAGCCGCTTTAAGGGTTCCTTGATACTGGAAATTGTCAAAAGCTCCGGTGCCCCGTATTTTAGAATTAGGGTCACCGCAGCATCGGTCTCTAACAAGGTCTGCTCCACCACATGGAAGTCGGAGGAGGGTTCCAAAACGGCAATTCTGTCTCTGGTTTCCTCGTTCTTGGCAAAGGCGGTGAGCATCTTTAATATTTTATGGTATTCTAATGTCTGAAAGGTTTTTTGTTCCATAGTATCAATCTCCTATGGGATTATTATATACGATTTTCCCCTCATTTGTCTACCCCTTTTCTTGGGGCATTCTGTCACAAAATGGAAAATTTTGATTCCCCTTTGTCCCGGTTTTGCATAGAATAAACCGACGGGGAATTTTTCTTGGAAAAATCCAAGAACCGGTTGAAAAACCGACAGAAATGTGATACAATAAAAAATCAGAGATTTGGAGGAACAAAGATGGAACGATATTTGGACAACAGCGCCACCACCCGTCCCTATGATGCGGTAACGGAGACGGTTGCGCGTGTCATGAAAGAACAGTATGGAAATCCGTCCTCTTTGCACCGGCTTGGTATCGGGGCGGAGAAGGAGGTCAAGGGGGCACGGGAGGCCATTGCGGAAACCCTTCGTGCAACGCCCGGAGAGATTTACTTTACCTCCGGCGGAACGGAATCCAACAATTTAGCCATTCGGGGCGCTTGTGCGGTCAGCCGCGGCAGACAGATTATCACCACTCCTCTGGAACATCCGGCGACCATGAACACCTTGAGCCATCTCAAGAAAAAGGGCTGGCGGGTGGATGTGATT
>JAGALN010000075.1 GCA_017625185.1 Clostridia bacterium | reverse complement strand
GTCGAAAACGCTATTTGTAGATTGAACCCGCCGGTATAGGCGTCCACATCTAGGATTTCTCCAGCAAAGAAGAGCCCGGAAACCAGCTTGGATTCCATGGTGGAGGGATTGACCTCTTTTACATTGACCCCGCCGGAGGTAACGATTGCCTGCTCAATGGGGCAGAATCCTTCGATGTGGAATTCCATTTCTTTCAATACCTGAACCAATCGACTCCGTTCCTCTTTGGTAACGGAGTTTACTTTTTTGTGAGGGTCGATGCCACAGAGGGCAATGACGGAGGAAATCAAGGAAGCGGGAAGCAAGTCGCTTAAGCTATTGCAGAAGTCCCGATTTAGGTTCTGCTCAAAGTCCCGCAGGATTCGGCGGTCAAGCTGTTCTCTGTCAAGAGCCGGCTTTAAGTCCAGAAGTAATCGGTAGCTTTCCTGCCCCATCTTCCGCATGTGAGCACTGGCGCTTAAAATCACCGGACCGGTCAAACCGAAGTGAGCAAACATCATCTCGCCAAAGTCGGTGTAAGTCCTTTTTCCCTTTTGGTTCAAGACGGTAATGCTGATATTTTTCAGAGTAAGTCCCTGGACCTCCGAAATCCAGTCCTCTGCCACCCTCAGGGGGACCAAGGAAGGACGAATCTCGGTGATTTCATGCCCCAAATTCTCTGCCCAGGTGTAGCCATCTCCGGTGGAGCCGGTTTTCTGATAGGAAAGACCGCCCGTTGCCAGAATCACGCTATCGGCGAGGATGTTCCCCCGTTTTTCGGTAAGAACCCCGCAGATTTTTCCATCCTCTGCCAAAATATCGTCCACTCTGTCCTGAATGATTTCCACATTGTTCTCAATCAGAAAATTTCGGAGTGCCTTTGCGATATCCTCGCTCTTGTCGGAAACGGGAAAGACCCGGTTGCCCCGTTCTACCTTGAGAGGGACCCCCAATTCCTCGAAGAAGTCCATGGTCTGTTGGTTGGTGTAACCATAAAAAGCACTGTATAAAAAGGAACCATTGGTGGGGACATTACGAATGAGCTCTTCTGGGTCCTCGCAGGCGTTGGTGACATTGCACCGACCCTTTCCGGTAATCAGGAGCTTTTTCCCCAGTTGCTTGTTCTGTTCAATCAGCTTGACGTGAAAGCCCCGCTTTGCGGCAGTGCCCGCCGCCATCATTCCAGCAGGGCCTCCGCCAATGACAATAATTTGTTTCATCGTTTCCACCATGTTTCCTCGTATTTTTCTTTAGGTCAATATAGCACAAAAACACCCAAATGTCAACGATTTCAAAGGGTTTGGGAGAAGCGGAGGAGGAAAATTTGAGAATCTACTGGACATTTTTAGAAAAAGTGTTATAATGGTACGCAGGAAATCTTACAAGGTAAGATTTTGCGACTTTGTCGCAGATGTACTGCGTACATTCCTGCGATATTGACGGCGTCGCAAAAATGCCCTTGCAAGCAAGCATTTTTACTTCTGGTATAATATATACAGGAAATCTTACAGAGTGTAGGGACCGATATTCCTGGCGGTCCGCAAAAGGCAGAAAAACTTATCACGAAACGGAAGGGATGTTATGAATATCATTTTGGTTGGTTGCGGTAAGGTGGGAGATGCACTGGCGCACAAGCTGACCCGGGAGGGACATAACCTCACTGTCATTGATACCAATGCCGAAAAGATTCAGAATATGACAGAAAAGCTGGACATTATGGGCGTTCTGGGAAATGGGTCGTCCATTGCGGTTCTGGAGGAAGCAGGGCTGGAGGAAGCCGATGTTTTCATTGCGGTTACCGGTTCTGATGAATTAAATCTGCTTTGTTGTATGTTCGCAAAGAAGGCAGGTCAGTGCCGTGCGGTAGCACGGGTGCGGAACCCTCTTTACAGTAAGGAACTAGAGTTCATCCGGCAACAGTTGGGGATTTCCACCATTATCAACCCCGAACTGGCTACGGCACGGGAAATTTCCCGTCTGCTCCGGTTCCCGGCTGCAAACAAGATTGACACCTTTGCGGACGGCAAGGTTCGGCTGATTAAATTTAAGTTGGAGGATGCCCACGGGGTGGATGAAATGCCTCTTAAGGATATCCCCGGGAGGATGGGATGTGACGTCCTGATTTGTGCCGTAGAGCGGGGACATGAAGTGATTATCCCCGACGGTGAATTCATCCTGAAAAACGAAGACATGGTAACGGTCCTGGCAACCCAGGAAAAGGCAAATGAGTTCTTTAAGAAGCTGGGACTTCCTATTACCCCTGCGAAAAATGCCATGATTGTCGGCGGCGGAGATATTGGGTTCTATCTGGCAAAGGAATTGTTGCACCATCATATTCAGGTGCGGATGATTGAAAAGGACATCAAACGTTGTGAGGAGCTGGCAGAGCTTCTGCCTGAAGCAACGGTGCTCCATGGGGACGCTACCGACCGGCAGTTTCTCTTGACCGAGGGGCTTCAAATGGCGGATGCTTTTGTATCCCTGACCGATCTGGATGAAGAGAATATTATGCTTGCCATGTTTGCAAAAAAACAGGGGGTTCTCACTACAGCGACCAAGATTAACCGTCTTGAATTTGATGATATCATTGAAGAACTGGATATCGGCAGTGTGGTTTATCCCAAGTATATTATCTGCGACTTTATTGTCCAGCATATCCGTGCATTGCAGAACGAATCCGGCAGCAACGTGAAAACTCTTTACCAGATTCTGGATGATAGGGTGGAGGCGTTGGAGTTTACCGTACATCAGGAGTCCAAGGTGACGAACGTTCCCCTGGCGGAGTTGTCTTTAAAGCCCAACCAGTTGATTTGCTGCATCACCCGTGGAGAACAGGTAATCATCCCCAGAGGTTCCGATACCATTCAGGTGGGAGATACCGTCATTGTAGTAACTTTGGCGCAGGGCTTGCAGGATTTGACGGATATTTTGGCGGACTGACGGAGGTAGGATATGAATCTATCAATGGTTGTTTATACCCTGGGCAGAGTCCTCCTCTGCGAGGGTGCATTGCTTGGACTTCCCTTGCTGGTCTCGGCAGTTTATAAAGAAAACAATGGTGTTATAGGGTTTTTGGTTACTATGGTGCTCTGCTTGATATTGGGAATGGTGTGTTCCATCAGGAAACCAAAAAACAGGGTTTTTTATCTTCGAGAAGGGTTTGTGATTACCGCACTTTCCTGGATTGTCATCAGTATTCTGGGGAGTTTGCCCTTTTTGCTGACTGGGTCTATGACCGACCCCATCTCCGCACTGTTTGAAACGGTGTCAGGGTTTACTACCACTGGTGCCAGCGTTCTGCTGGATGTAGAGGTTCTGCCCAAGGGTGTACTCTTCTGGCGGAGTTTTACCCACTGGATTGGCGGTATGGGTGTTTTAGTCTTTATTTTGATGCTCCAGTCCCCGACGGGGGGGTCGGATGCCAACCTGATGAAAGCGGAAAGCCCGGGACCCCAAGTGGAAAAATTGGTGCCCAAATTGCAGGTTACTGCAAAGATTCTCTACGGAATTTATATTGCGCTTACCATTGCTCAGATAATTCTGTTACTGTTGGGCGGCATGTCGGTGTTTGACGCTGTGACTACTGCGTTTGGTACAGCAGGCACCGGAGGGTTCGGTATTAAGAACGATAGCATTGCCGGGTATTCGCCTTATATTCAATGGGTTGTTACCATCTTTATGATTTTGTTTGGCGTCAACTTTGGCTTCTATTTTCTTGCATTCCAGGGAAAGCTGAAAAAAGCCTTTGCCATTGAGGAGGTTCGATGGTATTTTCTTTTGATTCTGGGTGCGGTTGTTTTGATTACAATGAATACGTGGAATTTGTTTGACAGCGTTGCCGATACCATCCGCCATGCAAGCTTTCAGGTGGGTTCCATCATTACCACCACAGGTTATGCTACTACCGACTTTAACCTCTGGCCCCAGCTTTCCAAAACCATTCTGGTAATTTTGATGTTTGCAGGTGCCTGTGCGGGAAGTACTGGCGGCGGTATCAAGATTTCAAGACTGGTGGTGCTCTGCAAAACTGTGCGGAAAGAAATCTGGCAGTTTATCCATCCTACCCGTGTAGCAAAGGTTTCAGTGGGCGGGAAAACCGTTCCCCATGAGGTGGTTCGTTCGATTAATGTATTCTTTGCCACCTATATGCTGATTTTTGCGGCATCCGTGTTGTTAATATCATTGGATAACCTTGACCCTACCACCAGTTTTACCGCAGTGGTTTCCGCCATAAACAACATCGGTCCCGGTCTGGAGTTGGTAGGTCCCACCGGCAATTTTTCTTGTTTCTCCTGGTTCAGTAAGCTGGTATTGATTTTTGATATGTTAGCGGGAAGACTGGAGATTTTCCCCATGCTTCTCCTCTTCAAACGGCAAACCTGGAAAAAGTTCTAAAAAAGAGGCTTCATATGCAGAATACGCTTAAGGACAGTCAAAGGGCAGAAACACTCGTGTTTCTGCCCTTTTCATATGCAACATAGATTTTATTTTCTTTGCCAGACCCCGTTGCGCTTGCCTAGCCCAAGCGCCACTTCGCCCCCTTC
>JAGALN010000074.1 GCA_017625185.1 Clostridia bacterium | reverse complement strand
CCTCATTTTGGGCAGAAAAAAAGCAGGAGACCTTTTTCAGATTTCCTGCTCGGTGTGCCGCTGTGTGGGCGGCGGGTATTTAGTTGTAAAAGTTCGGGACAAGTTGACCCGATGTGTGGGTGGCAAACTGGAATTAATCAGTTTCTTGTAACCTTTCGAATAGTTGGCTATCAATTTTATAAATTCCTTGATAAGGCTGTTCAATATAGTATTTACTACTATCCTCATACGCAAAGATAGTACTTGTTCCTGTCTCAAACTGGAAGTCAATTTTGATATAACTTTCCACTTGTGGACAGTCTTGAACACTTTCCTTCTTAGTCGGTTCAGAACTGGAAATATCGGCGATTATTTCACTTATCCAAGTTTTGTCTGAATGACTTACTGTATTTTCCCCAAAAGTTATATCAATAGATGTAATCTCGTCGGTTTGAGGTAACGTAATAGGAGCTACCTTTTTTCCACACGCAACTAAAGTCAGTACACAAGTAAGACACAAAAACAAAGAAAGAAATTTTTTCATAAGCATATTACCTCCAAATTCCGATTAGTCGTTGACTTCATTATACTTTATTCGACCGTCAAAGTATAGAGAGATTTTGTAAAACTTGTCGGCTGGGAACAGCTTGCAACGCAAGGTGTCCCCAGATGGCAAGTTCACAAAAGGGTAGCTGGCGGCAGCCAGCGCAGGGGAAGCGTAGCGTCCCCTGTTTGATTTGAAGCAGACCATGACTGCGGAAAATCACAGCCCTCCGGCGAGGAGCCTTCGGAGAACGCAATGCACCAACCTCTGGGTGGTGTATAATTGCGCCCTTAGTAAACTAAGGGGGTTCCGGCATCTCCCGTTCCAGCAGTTTTTTCAATAGTTCCTGCGTGTCCTGTCTGTGAAAAATGAGTTTCAACAACAGCATGACATCATCATCTGTCAGGCGTTCCGGTTCTTGCAGAAAACTTTCCAGCATACCGCCACGTGTACAGAGCCGGTGCGTTCGTTCTTTTCGGGTAAGCTGCTTCAGCTGATGCTGCAATGCCTTTTCATCATTGATGGCTTTCCGCAGTTTCTTTTCGCTTTTTTCCAACTCCCGATTGAGTTTTTCCAGCTTTGATGTATCAGGCAAGGGCAGCGTCCTCCTTTCCCGGTATCAGCACATAAATCCTGTTTGGTTCTCCAATGCCCTGACGCACCCGCATGATAAGTCCGGCAGTTTCCAGTTCATTCAGAGAACGCTTGACCGTCATGGAGCTGCGGGACAGGACTGCGGCAATGGCTGTGACAGGGAAGCAGATAAACAGGATTCCGTTCTCGTCCTCCTGTCCGTTGGATAGCATAGCGTCCAACATCCGGCAGTACATGACCTTTGCGGTGCTGCTGACTGGAAATCCTGTCAACGCTCTGGGAAAGGGCATACAGGGCGGCAACGGTGTGCCTATCGTCATAAATTCAAAATTCATTCGGTGTGTTCCTCCTTTTTCTTTGCTCTTTTGGATAAATAACGGGGGCAGTCAACCACAACCGCCCGGAAGCTCTGCTTGCACCCATGCTTGCATTTCCGGCATAATTCGTTGTAAGTGACACGCCCCCGGTCATTGAGGTAAAAAGAAAGCTCATGCTTCCTCTTTTTGCTCATTCTCGGCATATTGCGTTTCCTCCCGTTTTAGTGTATAGTTTCGGGGCGATTTTCGGCAAAATTACGGTCATAGAGCCGTCTAAAATCTCCAGAAGTATCAGCAATAGGGTAGACTATCCCCCTATCAGATTGTCGTGTTTCGGTATCATTTCGGTATCAGTTCGCCAGTTCTCCCCGGTGTCGTTCCTCCCCTGAATCTCACAGCGGCGTATTGCTCCCTTTGGTACGCTCGTTTCGGTCAGGGTTCCTCCATATCCCTGCCAAAAGTCATGGCGCTACATCGCCGGGGAAGCATATCCCACACAGGCTGGTCATTCGATTGGAATAATCCATCGATGAACTACCTGTATCATAGAACATTTTTGTGCCCTGTGCCGTATGTCCACAAAGTAGGAATTAAGGGTAAAAATCAGAAATTTCCACGATTGCGGAAAGTATGATATAATCCAGTTAAGCGGCAGTAATGAAACCGCCGGAAAGGAGCGTGCGCCCATGAAAGGAGCAACTACCATACAAGAACGCCTTTGGGAACTCCGCAAGGACAAAGGCTTAAATCTGGAAGAATTATCAGAGCTGACGGGCATTTCCAAATCAGCTCTTGGCAGTTATGAAAAAGAGGATTATAAGGAAATCAATCATGGCAACCTTATCACGCTGGCAGATTTCTATGGGGTTTCCATTGATTATCTGTTGTGCCGGACAGAGAACCGGGAGCAGATCAACACGCCACTAACGGAGCTGCATTTGAATGATGAGATGGTGGCACTTCTGAAAAGCGGTCGGATTAACAACCGTTTGCTATGCGAACTTGCCACACATAAAGATTTTATCAAGTTTCTTGCGGATATTGAGATTTATGTGGACGGGATTGCATCCATGCAGATTCAAAACCTCAACACCCTCGTCGATACCGTCCGGCATGAAATTATTGAACGGTATCGCCCCGGCGAAGATGACCCCCATTTGAAAGTGTTACAAGCCGCCCATATCAGTGATGATGAATATTTCAGCCACATGGTGCTGGATGATCTCAACCTCATTATCCGGGATATTCGGGAAGCCCACAAAAAGGACAGTGAGAGTGCGCCCCAGACCACCGTTGCCGATGAACTGAAAGAAAATCT
>JAGALN010000073.1 GCA_017625185.1 Clostridia bacterium | reverse complement strand
GAAGTGCCATGGCGAAAGTCAAATTGGAGATGGAGCTGACCGCCACCCAAAAACGGTTTCTGGACGCAGAGGCGGATGAGGTTCTCTTTGGCGGTGCTGCTGGGGGCGGGAAGTCCTACGGCCAGCTGGCAGATGCCCTGGTCTATGCCCTGCGGTATCCCAAAAGCCGGCAGTTGATTTTAAGGCGGACCTTCCCCGAGCTGGAGCATTCCATTATTTTTACCTCTCTGCAGTTTTATCCCAAAGAGGTTGCCAAGTATTCGGGGACCAAGCATACCTGGGAGTTTTTAAATGGGTCCTTGATTGAGTTTGGCTATTGTGCGGCAGAAAAGGACGTGCTTCGGTACCAAGGTGCCGAATACGATGTGGTTCGGTTTGACGAACTGACCCACTTTACCGAGGAACAGTATACTTATCTTTTGTCCCGGATTCGTGGAGTCAATCCCTATCCCAAGCAAATGAAGTCCAGCACCAACCCCGGCGGGATTGGTCATGGCTGGGTGAAACGCCGGTTTATTGACGGACGGAAGCCGGGGGAGGAGTTCGCCGACGAACAGACCGGTGCCACCCGGGTTTTCATTCCTTCGTTCGTGCAGGACAACGTCTTTTTAATGAAGGCGGACAAGGGTTACCAAAAGCGATTGGAGCAGCTGCCAGAAGCGGAGAAGAAGGCGCTGCTTTACGGACAGTGGGACATCTTTGACGGGCAAGTCTTTACCGAGTGGCAGAATAATCCCCAAGGCTATCGGACACGGCGGTACAGCCATGTCATAGAGCCCTTTGCCATCCCGAAAGATTGGCGGCGGTTCCGGACCTTTGACTTTGGCTATGCCAAGCCTTTTGCGGTATCCTGGTTTGCGGTGGATCAGGACGGCAGAGCCTATAACTATCGGGAGTTGTATGGTTGCACCGGCACTCCGGACACCGGAGTCCGGTGGACGGCACAGCGGATTGCCAAGGAGATTCGGGAGATTGAGGAGCGGGAGGACAAGGGCTGTTCCATCACCGGCTATGCCGACCCTGCCATCTGGAATGCTACCGGATCGGGGGAGGGGAGTATTGCCGAAATGATGGAACGGCAGGGGGTCTTTTTTGAAAAGGGGAAGAATGACCGTCTGGCAGGAAAGATGCAGGTCCATTACCGCCTTGCCTTTGATGAGGAGGGACTTCCCATGCTCTACGTCTTTGATTCCTGCCGGAACATGATACGGACCCTGCCTCAGCTGCGGTATGATTCGGTAAATCCCGAGGATGTGGATACCCGGCAGGAGGACCATCTCTACGACGCCTTAAAATACTTTTTGATGAGCGATCCCATTGCCCCGAAAATGGACCAAGCCAAGGAGATTGCCCCCTACAATCCCCTTGCCGAGGAGAGGATTCTGGACTACGGGCGGTTCATTCTCTAGCAGCTCCTGGGTGTAGGGACCGGTCTAATAGACGACCCGTTTTAGGGGCTGTCGAGGACGCCAGCCCCTACAGGTTCTGGATTCATCTTTGTTCGCACTCCGGGTTTGTTGGGAAAAGAAACAAAAACAAAAGCGAAAAAAGATACCCTTTTGGTGTCTTTTTTATTTACAAAGGGAATTTTTTGTGGTAGAATATCTATATTCGATGAAACAAAAAGAAAAGAGGTTTTGTTTATGAAAAAAATTTATGAAGGTAAAACCAAGGATGTTTACAGTCTGGACAACGGCAATGTGATGCTGGAATTCAAGGACGACTGTACCGGTAAAGACGGCGTATTTGACCCGGGTGAAAATTCTGTCGGGTTGAAAATCGAGGGCATCGGCAAAGCAAACCTCCGGACTTCGGTTTATTATTTCGATTTACTGAAAAAGGCGGGCATCAAAACCCATTATGTCAGCGCTGATGTAGAGAATGCTACCATGGAGGTTCTGCCCGGTAAGGTATTCGGTCATGGTCTGGAGGTTATCTGCAGACTGGTTGCAACCGGTAGCTTCATTCGTCGCTATGGCGAATATATCGAGGATGGTACCCCCATCCCCGGCGGATATGTGGAATGTACCTTTAAGAACGATGAAAAGGGTGATCCCCTGGTAACCAGCGAGGGTCTGGCTGCTCTGGGTGTGATGAGCGAGGAAATGTTTAAGAGCATGAAGGAGCAGACCTTAAAGATTACCCAGATTGTTGCTGATGATTTAAAGACCATCGGCTTGGATTTGTGGGATATCAAGTTTGAGTTCGGCTACAACAACGATGAGGTTATCCT
>JAGALN010000072.1 GCA_017625185.1 Clostridia bacterium | reverse complement strand
AGATGCTCTCCCAGCTGAGCTAAGCGCCCATACCCTTGTGTCCAACCAAACCGGCGACAACAAAAGAGATTATACTCCCTTTTCTATGAAAAGTCAAGAGGTGGATAAAACATTATTCTCGATTATAGCGTTTTACCTACATGATATCTTTTATTTTCTCTTTTTTATGTGCTAATAACTCTGTTTTTCTATTTTTCAAAAAACTATTTTCTGGTTGCCTTTTCCACCAGCATGGAGAGCTCTTCCCCGGTGAACCGGTAGGCTTGATTGCAGAACTGACAAACAATTTCGGCATCCCCCTGTTCTGCTATCATATCCTGGATTTCCTGCTTGCCCAGGGAAACTATGGCACGTTCCATCCGGTCTCTGCTGCAGTTGCAGCGGTAGCCGATTTCGATGTCCTCCAAAAACTCCACATCAAAGCCAAGCATGGCGTATTCAATCATATCCTTGGCGTTCATACCGTGATTCAGCATTTCGGTCACGCTCATCATTCCCTGAATGCTGTTTTCCAGCATGGAAAGGCTCTTTTCATCACAACCTGGCATCACCTGAATCAAAAGACCGCCGGCACTTTTGATGGTGTAGTCCCGGTCAACCAGAACTCCCAGGGCAACTACGCTGGGAATCTGTTCCGACTGCATAAAGTAATAGGCGAGGTCATCCCCGATTTCTCCGGTCTGGATGGGAACCTGACCGATGTAGGGCTCCTTCAGCTTTAAATCACGGATGACGCCCAGGGTGCCCCGGCCAATACCGCCGCCCACATCCAGCTTGCCGTTTTCCTTTAAGGGCAAGTCAGCGGCAGGGTTTGCCACATAGCCCTTGACACCGCCTTGAGAGTCAGCAACAATCACCAAGGTCCCCAAAGGACCGTCACCCCGCATCTGGAGGGTCAGGCTGGCATCTTTTTCTTTTAAGTTATCTGCCATCAAAAGTCCTGCCGTCAAAAGCCGACCCAAAGCCGCCGATGCCACCGGCATGGTTTGATGATAGGTGTGGGCAGCATTCACGGTATCGGTGGTAACCGCCGCTGCAATCTTGAAAAAGCCGTCCTTTGTCATTGCCTTGGTTAAAATATCACTCATGGTTCATTCCTCGTTTTTCGTTGATTTTCAAGCAGTTTGAGTATAGCACAACTTCGAAAAACTGTCAACAAGCGCGAATTATTTGTTGCATTTTTGAGAGAATACTTTTATAATAAAGATATTGAGGAAGGAAAGGGCATGAAATGATGAAAAAATATCAGGGAGCGGTCTTTTTTGATATTGACGGAACATTGGTGGATGAGCGGCAGGGAATCTTTAAGCCTACCCCCAAAACGGTGGCATCTCTCCAGTGTCTGCAGGAGAGGGGATACCTGATTGGGATTGCTACGGGGCGGGCACGGTGCTATCTCCCAGATTTGGGGATTGATTTTGACTGTTATGTCACCTGCAACGGTGCTGTCTGTGAGGTGGACGGAGAGGAAATTCTCAACGAACATATTCCGGAAGAGGATGTCCGGCGGATGATTGCCTTTATGGAGAAGGAAAAGTTAGGATTTGACCTGGAAACCTCGAAATGCTGTTACATCGACCCCAAGGCGGAAGATGTCTTCTGGAAAATGATGCAGGTATTCCAGATTGAAAATAACGGAACTTTTCAAAGGTTCTCCGATCCGTCAGGCTTGAAAATCAATAAGATTTTAATTACATTTGAGGAAGAAGGGCAGATGGAGCGGATGCGGGAATTTTGTGGTGAGGAATTCTTTGTTCTCCGGCATCACAAAAACAACTCTGCCGATGTGGGAAAATGGGGTATGAGCAAGGCGGTGGGAATCCGTGCCGTCATGGACCATCTGGGTCTTAAGATGGAGGATACCTATGCCTTTGGAGATGACGACAACGATTTCGAGATGCTAAGGGCGGTAGGGCACGGCATTGCCATGACACCCCATGCGGAGGGTCTGGATGCTGTGGCGGAGTATCTGACCTGCAGCGTAGCGGAAGATGGAATTTATCAGGGATTGAACCATTACGGATTGTTATAGAAAGGCGGAGAAGAATGAAAGAGGATATGTTATACGGACGGAACCCGGTGATTGAGGCTTTGGAGGCCGGAAACACCGTGGTGGATAAAATTTTGATTCAGGACGGGTTGCGGCATACCCAGATTGGGAAGATTCGCAACCTTGCCAAAGAAAAGGGAGTGCTCTATCGGTTTGTGGATAAGCGGAAACTGGATACCCTTTGTGCGGGAGAGAACCATCAAGGGGTGGTTGCCATGATTGCTGCCCATAACTATGCCACGGTAGAGGAGATGCTTGCCCTGGCAGAAGCCAAGGGAGAGACACCTTTTCTGGTGGTGGCAGAGGGAATCAGTGACCCCCATAATTTAGGAAGCATCATTCGAACTGCCAATGCAGCCGGCGCCCATGGGGTGATCATCCCCAAAAACCGGAGTGTTGCCTTAAATGCCACCGTTGCCAAGGTTTCGGCAGGAGCAGTAGAGTATACCAAGGTGGCACGGGTGACCAACATTGCCCAGACTCTGGAGAAATTGAAAAAAGAGGGAATCTGGGTGGTTGGAACGGATTTGTCCGGCACCCAATTACATAGCCAGTGTGATTTGACGGGAAAGATTGCCATTGTCATTGGCAGCGAGGGAGAGGGGATGAGCCGTCTGGTTCGAGAATCCTGTGACTTCCTTGTCAAGATTCCTATGATTGGGGAGATTGAGTCCCTGAACGCCTCGGTGGCGGCAGGAATCCTGCTCTATGAGGCAGTGCGCCAGAGAAACAAAGGAGGAAATTAATCTTGCGTGTGTTAGCAATTGGAGATATTGTTGCAGAACCGGGACGGGAGTTTGTTTACCGGAACCTAAACCGGATTCGGGATCAGTACAAGATAGATTTTTGTATTGCCAATGGGGAAAATGCGGCAGACAGCAATGGGATTACCTACGAGATTGCAAAGACTTTGTATGAACGGGGTGTGGATGTGATTACCATGGGAAATCACACCTTTGCCAACAAGGGTGCCGAGCGTGCTTTGGAGGAGCTACCCTACATCATTCGTCCCTTGAACCTGCCTCCCGAAATGGAGGGGGTAGGATATCTGGTTACGGATTTGGGGAATGTGAAGGTGGGTGTCATCAACCTGCTGGGCAGAGTGAACATGAACCCGGCAGACTGTCCCTTCCGGGCGGCAGAGAAAGCCCTTTCCAAAATGGATGCAGATGTGATTTTTGTGGATATTCATGCGGAAGCTACCAGCGAGCGGATTGCCATGGGACACTTTTTGGACGGGAAAGTGAGCGGGGTATTTGGTACGCATACCCATGTGCAGACAGCGGATGAACGAATCCTTCCCGGAGGCACCGGATTCATTGCCGATTTGGGAATGACCGGTGTGGAGGATTCGGTTCTGGGCGTCAAAAAAGATATCATTCTGAGTTTTTTCCAAAACCCGGGGAAACGGTATCGGTTTGAAAAGGCGGAGGGAGAGGTGTTCTTCCACGGCTGTATTTTTGAAGTTGATATTACTACCGGAAAAACAACAGGAGTAGAGCGTCTGCGTTTTTCTAAAATATAGGAGGCAGAGATGGAGTGGCTGAAACATGATGAGCGGTTGTATCTGCAATCGGTGCCGATGACGGAATGTGGAGGGATTGTCCATGGCTTTACCTGTAAATCGGGCGGGGTTAGTACCGGGAAAATTACCGGACTTAATTTAGGGTTCCGGGTTGAGGACGACCCGGCATCGGTGTTGGAAAATTACCGTCTTGTAGCAGAGGATTTGGGATTTCCTATGGAAAGTGCCGTGCTGGCACGTCAGACCCATACCGATAACATCCGTCTTGTTACCAAGGCAGATGCGGGAAAAGGGTTGGTGCGGGAAAGCGATATCTTTGATACGGATGGGTTAATGACAGAAGAAAAGGGGATTCCCCTGGTGGTGTTTACTGCCGATTGTGTGCCGATTCTCCTTTATGACCCCAGGCACCCGGCGGTAGCGGCAATCCATGCCGGTTGGCGGGGCACCGAGCAGAAAATCGGTGGTAAAGCCGTCCGGATGATGCAGGAGCGGTTTGGGAGTAAGCCGGAGGATATTCTGGTTGCCATTGGACCCAGTATCGGTCTTTGTCACTTTGCCTTTGGCGAGGATGCGCCGGAACATTTTTCTATGGAATTTTGCAAGCCGAACCCTGCCGGGGGGTATTGGGTAGATTTATGGGCAATGAACAAAAAGCAACTGCTTTCTCAGGGGATTTTGGAAGAACATATCGATATAGCAGAAATTTGTACTGTCTGCCATGAGGATGTGTTTTATTCCTATCGTACCCACCGAGAGCATACGGGACGGCAGGCAGCAATTATTATATTGAAGTAGGAGTTTTGCATGGAACGGAAAATCATTCATTTGGATATGGATGCTTTTTATGCCGCCATTGAGGAGCGGGACAACCCGGAGCTGCGGGGCAAACCGGTGGTGGTAGGTGCTCTCCCCAACGAGCGGGGTGTGGTTTCCACCTGCAATTACGAGGCGAGAAAATATGGGATTCATTCTGCCATGAGCAGCGCAGAAGCCTATCGACGCTGTCCCACGGCAGTTTTTGTCCATGGACATTTTCCCAAGTATATTGAGGCATCCAATCAGGTTCATGCCATTATGGAAGAATACACCGACCAGATTGAATTTCTTTCTCTGGATGAGGGGTATATGGACGTGACCGGCAGTGAACGGTTTTTTGGCAGTGCTCAGGAAATTGCCAAAACCATCCAACGTCGGGTTTATGAAACGGTGGGGACTACCTGCTCGGTGGGGGTCGGCTATAATATGCTCTCTGCCAAGCTCGCCAGCGAGGAGAAGAAACCCCGTGGCTTTTTTGTGATAGAAAACCAAGCGGAGTTTCTGGAACTGATGAAGGACCGCCCGGTGGGAATTCTCTACGGGGTGGGACAAAAGACGGTGGAGCGGCTTTCCCGAATGGGAATTCGTACTGTGGGAGATTTGGCAAATGCTCCGGAAGTTGGACTATCGGTTTTGGGAAAGCTGGGGGGAGAGCTTCGTGACTATGCAAGGGGAATCGACCATCGAATGGTGACGCCCAATGTCCCGGCAAAGTCCATTGGAAAAGAGGTTACCTTTCCTGCCGATGTAACGGATAGAAAACTCTTAGAAGATACCTTGCTTTTGCTTTCTCGTCACGTCAGTGACCGGCTCCTTGCAAAAAACCTTTGGTGCAGTACCGTGACGGTAAAAATCAAGTTTTCGGATTTGCAGAGCATCACCCGTGCCAAGACAGGAGAAATGCTCCATCATGCCGAGGATTTGTATAAAGTAGCAGAGAAAATTTTCTCTCAGGTGGAGCTGACAAAACCTGTTCGGTTGATTGGTATTGCGGCAGGGAAGCTGGCGGATAGCGGCTATGAGCAGCTGGGGTTTTCGGATATGCTGACAGAAGAGCCCCAAAAAGAAAGCTCCCTGCATCGAGTGGTAAACACCCTGCGGAGAACCTATGGAAAAGATACCTTAAAAACTGCCAAGGAACTCTTGGCAGAGCGAAATTTGCAGGAAACATATCATGAAAAAAAGGACGGGTAACCGTCTTTTTTTGCGAATCAGGAAGGACTTGCCAAAAGCTACCGGATGTGCTATACTGAATGTTAGCAAATCGACATGGAGGTATGTTATGCACAAGACAACAGTTCGAATTGGTATTGTATTTTTCATTTTGATGCTTTCTCTGGTGGCTGTTTTGCCGGGTTTTGCAATCCAGGTGTCGGGAACGCCGACTTCAACAGCATCGCAAATGCTTTGCAATGTTGCAGTAGATGACGGCGTTTTGACCTATCAATATGCCCAGGAGCCGACAGGCCCCCTTACTCTTTATTTTAGTTTCAAGAACGATGCGGGAGTTTTGGTTGATTTTAAGCCCTATACTCCCGGGGCGATTCAGCAGATGAAGGATGCCAGCGGAGAGACAATTACATATTCTGTTCCTTTGCCGACAACTGAAAGCGGTGCCAGCTCCGGTACGGTTTATTTTTGGAACGGTGATTCTTTGGCACCTCTGCATACGCCCCTTCCCTTTACTGCGCCGGAGGAGGCTTCTACCAAGACCTTCACCCAAATTTCCGGTACGCAGTACGCAAAGTACAATGTGGCAACCGGTGTGGTGGAATATACCGCAGACGAAGCCTCGTCCGTAACAGAAACGGTGACCATCCAGGAGGATGTTACCATTTTCTATAACGGAAGTCCTGTAGAAAATTCCTCCAAGGATGTCCTTGCAGACTATCTGGATGCCATTAAAGATGCAGGCTGTGGTGATGTAGCGCTTCTGGATACCGACGCTACTGCAGGCTGTGATGTGGTAAATATTTCAATTCCAACTTTTGGCGTTGTGCGGGAGGTCACCGACAGTGGTATACTTCGGTTCTTTAAACAGATGAAAGAATCTGTTACCGGAAACACAATCGCCTTGGCGTTTGACGAAGAATCCCCCGATGTTGTTATTCATTTGACCAAGAATGGCAAGGCAATTCACCATTCCGAATTAAAGCCTTGGGATATTCTTGCCATCTATTGGGATGGGGTGACCGAGAACTATGATATTCGGGTTCTTCCGGAAAGTATGTATGTGGATGGTATCATCAGTATGGTTTATTCTGGTGGGATTCAGCTTTCCAACGGGAAACGATATACCATTGCCAATCACGCCTATAAGATTGATATGGGAATGGTTCAACCCGGGATGAACGGACGGTTCTATCTGGATTTCTTTGGCAGAATCATTGCGTATGATCCTTCGGTGGAGGTTGTTCCGGTGAACTATGCCTATATACTGGATGCGGCAGTGGTAGCAAGTGATTGGGGTGCTGATAGCGAGAAAATCTATGTCAAAATGCTTGCAAATGATGGTGAAATTTATGAAGCGCCACTTGCATCCGTTGTGAAATTTACCAACCTTAATTATCATGCTAGCTTGGGCGATTTGTTGGGAGAAGATGTGTGGATTGCGAGGAATACCGTTATTGATTTTACGAGGGAAGATCACATTTCCCCTGCAAACTTCGAGGAGTTTGCAAAGGCTTTGGTGAACACGGTAATTGCCTACGAAAGCAACGGAACCGGAGAACTTACCTCTGTTACCCTATGGCAAGGTGAGGACGATACTCGCCCCGTGGAAGTCACTTCTATTACCACGGAAAATTCATATAACAAGGATGGTAAGTTCTTCAACAAAGGCAACATCTTTTTGAATGATGACACCAAAGTTTTCTACATTGCGGGAGACGGAATCCTATACGATGATGCTTCCGTTATTGCGGATGAAAGTTGTTCCGGAGTCGGAACCGTTGAGGGATTGGTGGATGGTGCAACCTATGATGCCGTTGCCATCGGGCGTAATCGATTTGATGAAGCAAAGGTTCTGGTTCTT
>JAGALN010000071.1 GCA_017625185.1 Clostridia bacterium | reverse complement strand
GCACTGCTTTGTTTTCAGGTTCTTCCGGCATTTGCCTATGAGCCCAGTTTCTGGGCAGAGGATGCCGTTAACGGAGCCACCAAGCTCAGTATTATTTCGGAGGAGTACGGGACCAAATCCTATCAGTCTCCCATTACCCGGAACGACTTTGTGAATGTTGCGGTAAATCTCTACGCCACCATCACGGCGGAGAATGTTTCTACCCATTCCAAGCACCCCTTTTCCGATACCAAGGACCCTTTCCCCAATATGGCGTACTATGCAGGTATTGTCAGCGGTGACGGGGAGGGCCATTTCTTCCCCAGAAACACCCTGACCCGTCAGGAAATGTGCAAAATCTTTACAAGTCTGTTGGATTCTGCCGGGGTTCTGGGTCCCTACTTCCCCTCGGAGAACGTCTTTGACGGGGTGGGCGACGTCTGGGAGATTGCAGAATGGGCACGGAACCATGTGGCGTTCATGCTGGACAACAACCTGATGGCAGGCGACGAGGACGGCTCCTTCCGGCCTTTGGACCCGGTTACCCGGGAAGAGGCAGCCATCATCGCCTATCGGTGCTTTATCCGGTACGGCCCTGCGCTGGACGGAACCATCAAGACAACTCTTCGACAGACCAAGGACGCAAATGGTAATACCATCCAAACTCTATTAAAGAATATCACCCTTTTAAACGGGTCCACCGTTGCTCTGGCAAACGCCAGCACCTATCATACCCCTGTTGTCTATACCCCAACCGGAAATAACGGTCTTGCTCCCAGCGGCACCCCTCTGGCGGTCAAGGGTGCAGACGGACTTTACCGGCTGAAAACCTATTCCGAAACCATTGCCTCCGGCGAGGCAGAGGAAAAAGAGCGGCGGATCTTTGGAAACGGCGAAAAATATACCTCCGCAGAAGAGGCAGACGCCCACATGAGCGAGGTTACCGTTCCCGTCTGGAAGATTGACGATGGAGGGGAGTATTATTCCTCTACCCTCACCTTTAAAATCAATTCCATCTTAAAAGAGGATGTCATTGCTATCTTCGACGAAATCTATAAGGCACCTTATAAGGCTCCCTTAAAGGATGTAAACGCCTACGCATGGCGCAGTGCCATGTCCAGCGGCACCTATTCCGACCACAACTTCGGTACCGCCATTGACTTGAACTACAACGAAAACTACTGCATCTATGCCAGCGGCGCCGTGGTGGGAACCTTCTATGACCCGGCAAATTCCATCTACTCCTTCCCCAAGGACGGCATCGTTGTCCAGACCTTCGCCAAGTATGGCTGGCTCTGGGGCGGCAACGCCTGGGTCAGCGGCACCGTGGATCATATGCACTTCAGCTATTTAGGAAAATAGAAGCCAGCGGCTTCACCCAGTGCCAGACGTAATTTGAGATAAAGATATACCACAGATTGCCGAGCCACAAGGTTCGGCTTTTTGTTTTTTAGAAGCGTGACGCTTCACCCAGTGCCGGGAAGCCAGTGGCTTCACCCTGTGCCGGACGTAATTTGAGATAAAGATATACCACAGATTGCCGAGCCACAAGGTTCGGCTTTTTGTTTTTTAGAAGCGTGACGCTTCACCCAGTGCCGAAGTTTCCGAGATGAAAAGATTTCGTACATCACCGGAGCCACAGAGTATAGAGAAAAAGAAAAGAAACAACTGCGTGACGCTTCACCCAGTGCCGGAAAGCCAGTGGCTTCACCCTGTGCCGGACGTAATTTGAGATAAAGATATGCCACAGATTGCCGAGCCACAAGGTTCGGCTTTTTATTTTTTTAGAAAAGAAACAACTGCGTGACGCTCCACCCAAAATAGGACGGCAGGGATTAGAGAATAGAGAATAGGAACTTTTAAAAATCAAACCCAGCCCCCCACGAGATTGGACCGATACGAAGGCACCCGCATAAAAGGCATACTGCTAAAAGTATTTCTTTTATGCAGAATACTCTTAGGGACAGTCCTTCGGGACGTCGAAGACGCCGTCCACTACAATGAAAACGCGAAATTTCGCCCAAAACACGGGGTTTCAAAAGGGGCGGCAGCCCCTTTTGCTGATGCCCCCGAAGGGGGCGAAGTGGCGCTTGGGCTAGGCAAGCGCAACGGGGTCTGGCAAAGAAAATAAAATCTATATTGCATATGAAAAGGGCAGAAACACTCGTGTTTCTGCCCTTTGACTGTCCTTAAGCGTATTCTGCATATGCGGTGTCTTTTTTTGTAGGTTTTATGCCGAAAAAGATAGGAAAAAAACTGGAAAACCCATTGACAAACAAATACCCTGCCGATATAATAAAGGCAAGAATGATTCCCTGAAAAACAGGCCTAAAACTTGCATGCTGAATAAGGAGGAAACCAAGATGGAATTTGGTACATTTTTACGGCAGGTAGACGAGGTTGTTGCAGCCAAAGATGCAAAGAATCTTGCTGATGCCTTTGCGACCTACAAAAAACTGGGGCTTTCCTTTGTCGATGTAGACTCGGAGGAAATGACGGCGAAAGGAAAACCCGCCAAGGAGCTTTACAAAGAACTGCAGGATTACGGCATCCGGGTCGGGTCGGTCTTTTGCTGGAAACCCTTCCCCCACGAGGATGAAAACATCCTGAAAACCATGCGGGAATACACCAAGACACAACTGGACTATGTGGCGGCATTGGATTGTAAGATTTATATGCCGGTACCCTTTGTGGGGACTGCGCATAAAACCCCTCAGGACAGACAGGCTTGTCAGGATAAGGTTATTGCATATGTAAATGACGTGGTAGAGCTGGCAAAGCCCTACGGAATTCAGGTGGTGATGGAGAACTACTCCACCGTTACCTGTCCCTTTGCCACCACGACAGATATCGAATACATTATGAGCCAGATGCCCGATGTGCAGTATGTGCTGGACTGCGGAAACTTCTGGTTTAACGGCTCCGATGTTCTGGACGCTGCAGATCGGTTCCGGGACAAAATCGCCCATGTTCACCTGAAGGATATTGTAACAAATCCAACCGGGGCATTGCAGATTGACGGCAGAGCCGGAGATTGTGTTGCCATTGGCGCCGGAGAGATTCCCTTCGACAAGATTTTTGCACTTCTCAAGCAGATCGGTTACGATAAGACCATGACCATCGAAATCAACGATGCTGATGGTATGTACGAAAAAACCAAGGCATCTTTGGAGTTTTTGCAGCAAGCAGTGAAATAAGAAGGGCGGAAACCCCCGGCTTTTGGGTAAGGAAGTCGCTCTGGAAAATAGCCGAAAACCATTTGGAGGTTTCCCCTTTTATATTAGGAGAACCGGGGAATTTTCGGTATGTTTCTATTGACAGAAATTGTTTTCTGGTGTATAGTAAGAATAGCATAAAATACAAAAGTATCTGCATTGTGCGGATGCTTTTGCTATCAAAACCGAAAGGGGATTTTACCAATGAATGTATTAGCCATCTGTTGTCATCCGGATGATGCGGAAATCAACTGCGTGGGAACTCTGCTCAAATGCGTTGCCCGTGGAGATAATGTTACGGTTTGCCATGTATGCAACGGAAACCTGGGACATGAGATTATTTCTCCCGAGGATCTGCGGGAAATGCGTGCTCAGGAAGCACAAAATGCCGGCAAGCTGGGCGGCATCAAGGTAGTTACCTGTGATATCGGGGATCTGCGTGTTTATGGTGACAATTCGGAACACAGAGATAAGGTGGTGGATGTCATTCGTGAGGCACAGCCTGACTTCATCATCACCCATGCTCCCAACGATTATATGCCCGACCATGTAGCGGTTAGCCAGCTGGTTTTTGATGCTGCCTTTGCCGCAAGCTGTCCTCACTATGAAACCGGCGTACCCG
>JAGALN010000070.1 GCA_017625185.1 Clostridia bacterium | reverse complement strand
ATCAGCGACGCCGATTGGGCAATCAGCGTCGGCGATTGGGTAATCGGCGACGCTAATTTGGTTTTAAGACTCTATTATTTCCATTTTACATAAAGACTAAAAGCACTTTTCATCCTTTAAAAGGGATTATAATTCTGTACCCAAAAGGGTTCAAAAATCAAGTTGTGGCAAGAGTGGCAAGAGATTTTGGTCCCTTGCCACATTATTTCAATGAGAATCAATCCGTTAACCGCCTGTTGCAAGAGTGGCAAGAGAATCTTGTTTGTCTTGAGTTCTCTATAAAATTCCACTTCATATTATTTATTAATTATTTTGCATAATCACCCGTACGGTCGGACGAGACAGACAACCTCTTACAAGCCCGTGACAGATGTGAAGGTAGTTTTCGAACTTTTTTCAGAAAAGAGCACTTTAGGGCAAACTATCCACCCCCGCCAACAGACATCCCTCCTTACCCTTCTTCCATAAAAAAAGGCTGCACCGAAGTGCAACCTTTTAGAGATTATTTTTGGGAGGGGTTAATCTTCTGGTATAATCCATTTACCTGCAGCGATTGCTGCATCTGTAGGACCATCCATAATCACAGCACCGCCAATCTCGACTTCTTTAGGTCCAATTGTTCTTTCAAACCAATTTTCTCCGCCATCTTGAACTGTAAACGCATAGGAAGTTTGAGTACAATAAAAATCATCGGTCTCCAAAATATCTGGAACTATTTCCCATACAGCACTCGGAACATCCTCATTGCTTTGCCATGGTGCAGCATAGAATGAAATACCCTCATCGTTTTTATGGGTATAGGCATAGTAAATAGGCCATTCTATTAATTCCAAAACAACCCCTTCAGGTATTATAGCGCCCCCGGCATACATGTTTATAGGAGACATATCTCCCATTTTTATTGTCCAACCATCCTCTACATTTAAATCGCGGATAGTGAATTGGGCTACTTGCGGCTTCATGGTGATGGTCAGTTTCAGTACATATCCATCTGCTGTTTCTTCAACTTCATACTCACCATTCTCGCAAGTCATTACACATTCACCCAGGCTTGCCAAAGATGCATTGGTTGTAATAACCATAGCAGGTGTAAAGGTTGTTGGAGGGTTGGGCGCTTCAAATGCCAAACTATGTATTCCTGATGAGAAATAAGCTGCCATAACATCTCCCGTTTCATCCACCAGCATTTCATCTAAATCAGCAGAAGAAGCTTCGACATATTTAGCACCAGAAACTTTCAAAAATTTAGTAGTCCACGAACCTGAATTATAAGTCAAAAGAATGCCGATACCAGGGCTGCCTATCGTTCCTATCACTTCATCTCCATCTTCCCAACCTTGGCGAGCGGCGCGAGCATCAGTGCCAAAGCCCGGCTTATCCATATTTACCACTACCTTGATGGCTTTCTGTTCATTTGTTTGGATGGCTTCGTCTTCCTGACTACATCCGGTAAAGGCAAGCACAAGGACTGCCAATGCAAAAAATATCTTTTTCATTTCTTTGTTGTTTAAGCTGTTAAACACTCTTGATTATACATTATCCCAGTCTTGTTCATTGCCAAACCATTGGCTATTAACTCCACCCGATGCTGCATATCCCT
>JAGALN010000069.1 GCA_017625185.1 Clostridia bacterium | reverse complement strand
GTTCTGCCATAAGATTGGTCTTGACTATGTATCCTGCTCCCCCTTCCGTGTTCCGATTGCAAGACTTGCAGCGGCACAGGCGGCTATCGCAGAGAAATAAGTTTTTTAAGAAACGGGCAGCACAATGTGCTGCCCGTTTTTGTCAGGAGGAAAACTGATGAATGTATATGAAACCATTATGAACCGCCGGAGTATCCGGAAATTCCGGCAGGAACCGATTCCCAAGGATGATTTAATCAAACTGGTGGATTGTGCCAGAATGGCGGCGTATCCCATGAACCTCCAGCCGTTAAAGTTTACCATCCTGGATGACCCGGCTGATTTAGGGCAGTTGTTTCCCTGCACCCGTTGGGCAGGATATCTGGAAAACGGTACTCCAAAGGAAAATGAACGTCCCACTGCCTATATCCTGATGTTGGGAGATACCACCATCAAGGCAAATAGCGACTTTCAGGTAGAAACCGGTGCGGCGGGTGCCACTATCACCTTGGCGGCAGCAGAGGCGGGAGTCGCTTCTTGCTGGTTGGGCGCCATAAACCGGGAGAAGATAAGGGAACTCTTTGGGATTCCGGAGCAGTTAACAGTTCTGGATTTGATTGCTCTGGGATATCCTGCTCAAGAAAGTAAGGCAGTTCCCATGAAGGGTGGAGATTTCAAATATTATATGAAAGAAACCACACTCCAGGTTCCTAAACGAAGCCTTGATGAGGTTTTGCTTCAAAGATAAGAAAGACCTGATGCAAAGAATTTGCATCAGGTCTTTTATGTTTTAGTCTAGGCTTTTCCCAATTCCTTCTCCCGGAAAACAACCTTCATGGTTTCCTTGACCGAGTTGACATCGGCAGTTTTGAAAGGCTTGCCGTCAATGACGGCATTCAGGAATTCTACCACCTCGTCATACATGGGATCCACACCGGGGAGCTCCGGTTCGAATTTTCCCTCGTTGGTATAAACGGTTACCTTGCCGTTGACGGATTCGATATAGGCGTCCTCAAAAGTAATGGCATATTTTGCTTCAAAGGGGAAGCTGCTTTGGATACCCCAGTCGGCAATGATGGAAACCGACAAATTCGGGTATCTGTAAATTGCATAGGCACTCTCAAAGGAAGACATCTGGTGAGAGGTCACTACCTGAACCTCCTCCGGTGCACCAAAGAGCCAGACCATCATGTCCACATCGTGAACGTGCATATCCACCAGACAACCGCCACTCTTTTCCTCGTTCAAAAGCCATCCGCCAGCCGACCAGTTGGGAATGGGCGACTTCCGGGAGAATTCCGCCTTGATGGGTTTGCCGTAGGTGTTGTTTTGGATGGCATTCTTGATGAAAACATACTCGTCGGTAAATCGCAGGCAGTGTCCGACCATGAGTTTTTTTCCGGTTCTCTGTGCGGTTTCCATCATCAGATTGCACTGTTCCAGAGTGATAGCCATAGGTTTTTCGGTATAAACATCAGCGCCCTGCTCCATACAGTAAACCGCAACCTCACAATGGAGGAAGCTGGGTAAGGCGATGAAGACAAAGTCGAGTTTTTCCTTTGCCAGCATTTCCTTGTAATCGGTATAGAGATTGTACTTGGAAAAATCGAAGTTTTCCATAGAAACAGCGGTAATGTTCAGCTGAACGTTCTGGGTGATAGCCTCCAGATCCTCGTTGCAGATAGCAACCAGCTCCATATCGCCCCGCTGCTTCTCGATTTTCATAAGATTGTGAAAATGAGTTTTCCCAAGCCCCCCAAAGCCGATAATGGCATATCTCTTCTTATCCATGAGAAACAATCTCCTCTTTCAATGTTCTTTTGATGAATATCATACCATTTGAGGAAAAATGCGTCAAGGGGAATATCGTTGCCTGTGAAAAAACCTTATATCAAATTGTACACGCATGAGGATTAAAAAGTATACATCCAAAAACGGGCAGTTAGAGAAAATAAAAACGCACTTCCCGTATGCCGAGTGTTCTTAAGGACAGTCAAAGGGCAGAAACACTCGTGTTTCTGCCCTTTTCATATGCAACATAGATTTTATTTTCTTTGC
>JAGALN010000068.1 GCA_017625185.1 Clostridia bacterium | reverse complement strand
TATCAATGTTAAAATCCTGAGTGAAAACGGGGAAATCTATGAGGCAGAACTCGCTTCCCAAATTAAGCTGGTGAATCTTGATTTGGATTGTAATGCCCATATCGCAGATCTCTTTACGGCTGCTGTGGTATTGGACGAAACTACGGTGGTTAACCTTACTAAGGAAACTCATATTGCAAGATCTAATCTGGATAAATTTGCAGGAACTTTGATTAATACCGCCATTTCCTATCGGTGCAATAACAAGGGAGAAATCAGTACCATTATTTTGGGGCAAAACGAAAGTTCGACCAGACCGATGGAACTTCTGGAAACCATCAGCGATGGGGAAAACACTTATGATGCCGAAAGCGGTTTCTTCAGTAAGGGAAGCACCCCCATCAGCGAGAATGCCAAGGTCTTTTACATTTCCGGAGAAGACACCATTTCCTATGCAGGCTATGTCATCGCCAAGGATGGCAGATGCTCTGCAGGGGATGTGAACAGCTTGCAAGATGAAGGTAATTATGAGGCAGTACTGCTGTTCAGTCGTGATGTAAACGATAAGGCAGAGGTTGTACTTCTTCTGAACGAGGAAACCCCAGTCACGGACGATACCACGGATGAAGCCGAAGCCCAATACGCCTATGTCCTTGCTGCCGAGCCGGTGGCGGGTTCTTGGAGTACTGACAGGGAATTTATCAATGTTAAAATCCTGAGTGAAAACGGAGAAATCTATGAGGCGGAGCTGGCTTCCAAAATGAAACTGGTGAATCTTGATTTGGATTGTAATGCCCATATCGGGGATCTCTTTGGGTCAGCTGTGGTGTTGGACGAAACCACAACGGTCGATTTCACCGAGGAAAGCCATATTGCCAGTGCAAATCTTTACGACTTTGCAGATGCTTTGGTAAATACTATGATTTCTTACAGGGGTAATAGCGAAGGGCAGATTTCCACCATTATCTTTGGACAGGATGAAGATGATACCCGTCCCATGGAAATCCTTGCTTCTTCCACGAGTGCGGAATATAATAAAGCTGATTTGGTATTTGACGGGATGAGGAATGCTAGGGTGAATGAGGATACCGTTGTTTTCTATATCACCAGTTATGAGGATTATATTTCCTATGGGGATTCTTCTTCCATGGCAGATAGCGACAAATGTTTGGTCGGCACCATCGAAACTCTGGTTGATGGCGGGAGATATGATATCATTGCCATTGGGCGTGATGAAAATGATGAAGCAGAGGTTGTTCTTCTGCTGAACGAAGAAATTGGTGGCAAATATGACCAAAGTGCCTCTATCGCCGTCGTTGACAGAGTTGGCGCAACCGTAGTAAATGGTACAGATTTTGTATACACCGTAACATTCTATATGGACGGCGAGCTGAAGACGGCAACCACCAAGGTTGATATGGATGGTGCCGGCTACGACTTTGAATACGCACAACAAGGCGATATTGTCAAGCTAAACTTGTATAAGGACACCATTCTGGCGGCAGAACCGGTCTTGACCTTTGATAGACAGGGGTACGGCTTTTACGCTCCAGCCTTCGGGGATGGAGTTTCTGCTATGGCACCTGTCTTTTCTTTGAATTCCTTCCTTGGCGAAGATGAAGAATTCTACTTCGGCGCCGTGACCGACTTTAGAGTCAACGGTGTAGCTCAGGTTGCTCTGTTAAACGAAAATGGTATTGCAACCGGCGAGATTAAGAGCATTAAGGAAGCTGAAGATACATGCTCCTATGAATATAATCCAAACAAAAAGGCGGAAGAATGCCTTTCTGTCGGTTCCTTGCTGGATGCAAATGCAGATGCTGATCTGCTTGATGAGGGCAGATATGTATATCTAAAAAGGGAGCCGGAGCAAGTCTTTGTCGAAACCGGTCTGGACAATGCTATCGGCATGATGGACTATGTATTTGTCAGATATTACAAT
>JAGALN010000067.1 GCA_017625185.1 Clostridia bacterium | reverse complement strand
CCATTCGGGAAGATTTTTTCAAAAAAATTACCGAAAAGTTAAAAAAACATTTTACAAATGTTGAAATCTTTGATACAATATGTAATGCAACGGCTCAGCGGCAGATAGCGGCGGCGGAATTGGCTGCCCGGTGCGACTGTATGTTGGTGGTGGGGGGGAAGAATAGTTCCAACACCCGAAAACTCTTTGAGGTGTGCAAGGAGCACTGTGCCGAAACCCATTGCATCGAAAACGCAAAAGAATTAAAAAAATATATTACACAGGGAATGATTCCCGAAAACAAAAAAATCAATGTGGGTATTACCGCTGGGGCATCCACCCCGGATGCGGTAATCAAGGAGGTCTATTTAACCATGGCGGAAAACAATGAAATGAACTTTGCAGAGGCTTTGGAAGAAACTTTAAAGCCGCTCAACTCAGGTGAGGTAGTAAAGGGTGTAGTCATCGGCATTACCCCGACGGAAGTACGGGTAGACATCGGCAACAAGTATGACGGTGTGATTCCCTTTGATGAACTGACCAACGATCCGGCAGCTGATATCAATGCGCTGGTGAAGATTGGGGAAGAGGTAGATGTTTATGTTGTTCATGTCAGCGACAGAGACGGCATCGTTACCCTTTCGAAAAAGAAGATTGACGCAGTAAAGGGCATGGAAGAGCTCCAGACTGCATTTGAAAATAAGGAAGTTCTGACTGGCCGTGTGGTAGAGCTGGTTCGGGGTGGTGTTGTTACCATCGCAAAGGGTGTCCGGGTGTTCATCCCTGCATCCGAGTGTGCGGATCGTTTCCTGGCTGACTTGGGCGTACTGCTCAACACCGAACAGAACTTTAGAATTATCAAGATGGACGTTGACAGAAGAGGCCGCCAGAGAGTGGTTGGTTCCATCAAGGTAATCGCAAAGGAAGAAAACGCAAAGGCTGCTGCTGCATTCTGGGAAACCGCAGAGGTTGGCAAGCAGTACAAGGGTATCATCAAGTCCCTGACTTCTTTTGGTGCCTTTGTTGACTTAGGCGGTGTCGATGGCCTGATTCATATTTCCGAGCTGTCCCCCACCCGGATTGCGCATCCCTCCGAGGCTGTTGCAGTTGGTGACGAGATTGAAGTTTATATCAAGGAACTGAACAAGGACGAGAACAGAATCTCTCTGGTAAAGGAACTGAAAGAACAGAAGGCTGCTGCATTCTGGGAAACTGCTGAAGTTGGTAAGGAGTATACCGGTATGGTAAAATCCCTGACCTCCTTTGGTGCATTTGTTGATTTGGGCGGCGTAGACGGTCTGGTTCACATTTCTGAACTGTCCTGGCAAAGAATCAAGCATCCCTCCGAGGTTGTCAAGACCGGCGATATGCTGACTGTTTATATCAAGGAACTCAACCAGGAAACCGGCAAGGTATCCTTGGGTTACAAGAAGGAAGAGGATAGCCCTTGGGTAAAGGCAACCGCTGACTTAAAGGAAGGCGATGTTGTAAAGTGTAAGATCGTTCGGATTCTGCCTTTTGGCGCTTTTGCGGAGGTTGCTCCCTTTGTAGACGGTCTGATTCACATTTCTCAGATTTCTAACGAGAGAATCAGCAAGCCCTCTGACGTTTTGGCAATCGGCGATATGGTAGATGCCCAGATTGTAGAAATCAATCAGGAAACCAAGCAGATTGGTCTTTCTATGAAAGCATTGATGGCTCCTGCTGAAGCAGAGGCTCCTGCAGAACCGGCAGAAGAAGAGATTCACTCTTACACTGAGGAAAGCAGCTTCACGCTGGGTGACATTCTGGATTCGGAAGATGCGGACAACGCTGACGCTGAATAATCTTTGAGTAAAGGACAAAGGCTGCCCTGTGGCGGCCTTTGTTTGACTTTGGGAGGATGCAAGATGGATTTTAGGGATTGGAAGAAAAAGATAAAAGGACAGAATGTGGCGGTCATTGGAATCGGCGTCAGCAATCTGCCCCTGATTCGGATTCTGGCAGAGGCAGGCGCCCATGTGACGGCCCATGATAAGCGAAACCCTGACCAACTGGAAGATGCTTATGGAGAATTGCAGAAATTAGGTGTCAAAATGGTGCTGGGTGAGCATTATTTGGACGCTATTGACGCAGAGGTATCTGTGGTCTACAAGACGCCGGGGATTCGGTACGATGTTCCAGCCTTGCAAAAAGCGGCAGACCGGGGGGCAAGGATTACCTCGGAGATGGAGCTATTCTTCGAGCTCTGTCCGGCAAAAATCATTGCAGTCACCGGCAGCGACGGAAAGACAACTACCACCAGCCTGATTCATGACATGCTGAAGCGGGCAGGGTATACCTGTTACCTTGGTGGAAATATCGGGCATCCCTTGGTGGAGGAACTGGCAGGTATGACCGAACAAGATATTGCCATTGTGGAGCTTTCCAGTTTCCAGCTCCATACCATGAGGCAAAGCCCCGGAATCTCCGTGGTGACCAATGTTACGCCTAACCATCTGGATTGGCATACTGATTTTCAGGAATATGTGGATGCCAAGAAGGCGATTTTTGCCCATCAGGACGAAAGGAGTAAGGTGGTACTCAACTACGACAACGAAATTACCTGTAACTTTGGGAAAGAGGCAAAGAATCCGGTCTATTTCAGTTCCAAAGAAGCTCTCGAGAATGGCTATTGCCTGCAAGGGAATCATATTGTTCTAATGAAAGATGGCGAGGTTGACCGGGAGGTTTTGGATATTACCGACATCTATATTCCCGGGATGCACAATGTAGAAAACTACATGGCGGCAATTGCTGCAACCGATGCACTGATTTCGGATGCGGTGGTGCAGGAAACCGCAAGGGAGTTTCATGGGGTCCCCCATCGAATTGAATTTGTCCGGGAACTGGATGGGGTGAAGTATTATAACGATTCCATTGCCAGCTCTCCGGCACGGACCACCGCAGGACTGGTTTCCTTTGGGGAACAAAAAGTGATACTTATTGCCGGCGGCTATGACAAGAAGATTCCCTTTGAGGAGTTTGGCACGGTGGTGAATGACCATGTCAAGAAGCTGGTTTTGGTGGGATTGACTTCGGAGAAAATCGAAACGGCAGTTCGGTCTGCTAAAAACTATGCCGGATTGCCTATCCACCGCTGCAACGGATTTCAGGAAGCGGTGGAAACCGCCCGGGAATTGGCAGAACCGGGAGATATTGTGATTCTCTCTCCTGCCTGTGCAAGCTTTGATTTGTTTAAGAACTTTGAAGTCCGTGGCGATACCTTTAAGGAAATTGTGAATGGATTTTAGGAATTAAAAAGCTGAACGATTACAAATCGTTCAGCTTTTTTCTTGCCTTATTCATACACCACAATGACCCGAATCTGTCCGCCGCCGCTTGGCTCCTTGTCATAATAGGCAGAGAACTGCACACCCTCTTTTCCCACGATATTGGATAAAGGAATCTGGGTATAATCAGAGGCGTAGCGGCTACGCTTTTGATAAACCGACACCTTGGCGCTGATGGGATAGCTTTTGTTTGCGGTCAGAAGATGGGAAGAGGTCACCTTGGTTATCTTTCCTGAAAGCTCGGTGAGTTTGGTAACAAAGTCAGGATTTCCGGGATTACCGCCCAGCATGATGCCCTGCCCTGTCGAAAGATTCAAAATCCGATTGTTGGTGTTTAGATGGTAAATCTGTCCATCCACAAGGTAACGATAGGAGCCGGACAGAGTGGGTGCGGTACTTTCGTTGAGGGCATAGGTGACAAGACCAAAGGAGAAGCCGTCATTGGTTACGTTATTAAGAATCAGTTTGGCGATGGCGCCGCTGTTGTCCAGGTCGTAGTAGAGGATATCATCCGGCGAAATCTTGACCCCGTCCAGCCGTTGCGGGAAGATACGGGTATAGGTGCTGGCTTCATAGCTACTATCGGTGCCAATGTCCAGAATTTCTGCACCGGATGCCACGGTGTAGGAACCAAGCTTTCTGGTCTCCCAGGAGAAGGTGCCGTTCATCTTCCGGTTGGCAGAAGATGATGTGGAGGAGAGAACTGCATTGCCATCTTTGAAGCTGACCTTGACCACCTTGTTGATATAGGAGCTACAATCCTTGTTGGTGGTGTATTCTGTGGTTTCGCCGCTCGGGAGAACCAATTTTACATAATAGCTGGTGTAGGTGTCGGTGATACCGGATTGATAGGATTTTCTGCCGCTTTCCAGCACATAGCCTGCAATGGTATCGACGGTCATGGAAACAGAAGGAACCACATCAGCAACCCCGCCGTCCTTGCCGAGAAGAAGGGTTATTGTATCTCCCGGAAGGAAGATACCGCCGGAGGAGAGTTTCTGGAATGCCCCGCTTCCTTCAATGGTATAGTCCTTGCCGGATACCGTAATGGAGGAGGGGATATCGGTATTGGGGGCTGCCTTTTCGTAGATGCCGGTTACTCTGTTGCTATATGCCAGAACCATATCTAAATCCGTTAAATAATAGGCAATATCATAGGTCTGTAGACCGGAACTTGTTGTGCGGATACCGTTTCGCATAACAGTGGTATCCCCGGTGATGCCCCAACTGCTCCCCCAATTGGGGGACTGTACTGTCAGGGGGCCCTTGACTCTGCCTTTCTGCCAGGTGATGTAGTCGATGTTGCTGTTGGTGGTTTTGACCCGTAGGACATCTCCCATAGAGAGGCTGGGTTTCAGGTTGCCGAAGGTAACCTGACTCTTTCCCTTGTAGACGGTGGTGCTGTCGTCAATCTGCACCGATT
>JAGALN010000066.1 GCA_017625185.1 Clostridia bacterium | reverse complement strand
TGAAGGCGGTGGGGTTGCCTGCAGTTGAGGTCCATCTCAGTAACATTCATCAGCGGGATGCGTTCCGACACAAATCGGTGACTGCCCCTGCTTGCATCGGGCAGATTTGCGGATTAGGTTTTCGCGGCTATACCCTTGCTATGGATTACCTGATGGAAGAGGAACTCAATCATGATTAAGCTGGCAGTCGTTGGCGATCCCATTGAACATAGTCTTTCCCCTCTGGTGCATGGTGGGGCTATGGATTTTATAGGAGCCGAGTATGCGTACGAAAAGGTTCAGGTGAAAAAAGGAGAATTACCTGACTTTCTTTCCTATGCCAAGGAGAAAGGAATGAATGGGTTTAATCTGACCATGCCTCATAAGGTTGATATCCTGGAATATCTGGACGAGATAGACGATGAGGCAAGGTTTTTCAGTTCGGTCAATACCGTTAAGATAATGGATGGACAGCTCCTGGGATTTAATACCGACGCCATGGGGTATGTGATGGCACTCAAAAGCAAAGGATATTCTTTTCAAAACAGCCGTGTGGTTATTTTAGGTGCCGGCGGTGTTGTTCGCACGCTGGCCCTGAAAGCCGCAAGGTTAGGGGCAACCGATATTCGAATCTGTAACCGTACCGTAGAGAAAGCCGAAGAAATTGCCCGGTTAGTCAATGCAAGAACGGGTGTTTCTGTGTCTGCGGAGGAGTTTTCCCTCGAAAGGATTGTAAACGCCGGGAAAACCTGTGATATTCTTATCAATGCAACCCCTCTCGGTATGCACGGGGTCGAAAGAGATTTTGAGGACTTGTCTTTTTTAGAAGTGCTACCTAAAACAACCTTGGTTTCGGATTTGATTTATAACCCTGCAAAAACAAAGCTTTTGGAAAAGGCAGAACGTTTGGGACTTACCACACTGAATGGACTTGGAATGTTGATTTATCAGGGGATTCTGGCTGATGAAATTTATCTGGCACAGACCCTGGAGAAGGAAAAAATATATGAAGCGGTCAGTAAGAAAATAAACGATGAGGTTGGCTTATAATGAGAAAAAGGAAATACCGGTTCCGGCGGTGTTTCCTTTTGTATTTTCTTTAATTTTCTCTTGTATTTTCATGGTGCATCGTTTATAATGTTATTTGTAGAAATGTGTAAAAAGGAGGGGTATCGGTTGCTGAAACTTGAGGGTTGTGTGGAACATATTATCTATGAAAATCATGAAAACGGCTATACGGTGTGTGATATCTCAAGTGCCGGGCAACTGATTACCCTGACCGGATATATGCCCAATCTCAGCGAAGGGGAAAGTATTATCGTTCATGGTGAGTGGGTAACCCATGTGGAGTACGGGGACCAGTTCAAAGTGGAATGTTACGAAAGGAAGATGCCCTCTACAGAGGAAGAAATCGAAAAGTATCTGGCATCCGGTTTGCTTCCCGGTATCGGGAAAGCGACGGCACGGAAGATTGTAGAGATGTTTGGCGCCGAAGCACTGGATGTGATAGAGCACGAGCCTGACAGACTTCTGGTGATTAGTGGCTTGACTCGCAAAAAGGTGGATGCTATCTATAAAAAGTTTGTGGAACTTATCGGTGTTCGGGAAGTGGTCATGTTTTTTCAACGGTTTGGAGTTTCTCCCGGTGCGGCATTTAAGGCGTTTCAGCAGTTTGGAGTATCTACCGTCAAGCTGGTCCAGGAGAATCCTTATATTCTGGCAGAACGAGTGGACGGAATCACCTTTCAAACAGCAGATATCATTGCAAAGGAAATCGGACATGACCCCAATTCCTATTCTAGGGTTTCTGCAGGGATTCAGTGCTTGATGAAGCAGATTGGATATCTTAACGGTCATACCTTTCTGCCTCGTAGTACCGTGGTAGGGCAGGCGTGCCAATTTTTAGAGGTAGAACGGGGTGTGGCAGAGGAAACGATTGCGGAGATGCTTCTAAAAGAGGAACTGGTTTTGGTCAATCAAGGGGAATATGACGCACTTTATTTGAAACTTTATTATGAGGCTGAAAAACGGGTAGCAGAACGGCTTTTGCAGATGTCACAGATGGTTTTTGATGTGAATATGCAGGATGTTAATCAAATGATTGAGGAGATTGAAGAGGACACCGGAATTCAGCTGGCAGAAGCCCAGTTAGAAGCGGTGCAGTGCGTTCTGCAGAATGCGGCAATGGTTATTACAGGCGGTCCGGGAACTGGAAAAACCACCACCATACGGACTATGATTGAATTGATGGAGCGCTCCGGAAAGAGAGTGGCACTGGCTGCACCTACCGGTCGTGCTGCCAAGCGGATTACCGAGCTTTGCGGTATGGAGGCAAAAACCATTCATCGACTTTTGGAAATTACGCCCGGCGTCAATGAAGTGGGAATGCAGTTTTCCAGAAACGCTCAGAATCCGTTGGATTGTGATTTGCTTATTGTGGACGAGATGTCCATGGTGGATATTTTGTTGATGGATAGCCTACTCTCTGCTCTGTCACGGGGCACCCGGCTTGTTATGGTTGGCGATAGTGACCAGCTCCCCTCGGTGGGTGCGGGAAATGTATTAAAGGATATTATTGACAGTGAGGTGCTAACCTGCATCCGGTTGACAGAAATCTTCCGTCAGGCAAGGGAGAGTATGATTGTAATGAATGCCCATCGTATCAATCGTGGTGAGATGCCTATGTTGAATGATTGGGATAATGACTTTTTCCTTGTGGAACGGGATGACCCAGTGAGTTTACCGGAAACCATTGCGGACTTGTGTGCAAGACGGCTCCCCAAGGCATACGGCTTGAGTAATCTTTCCCAGATTCAGGTTTTGACTCCTACCAGAAAATCTAT
>JAGALN010000065.1 GCA_017625185.1 Clostridia bacterium | reverse complement strand
GGAATTGTTTGCTAAGACCCCGGAGGCAAAAGCGAGAGGTTACCAGCCCGGACGATTCAGTTTTAATGTCAAAGGCGGACGGTGTGAGTCCTGTGCCGGTGACGGTATCATTTGTATTGAGATGCACTTTTTGCCGGATGTTTATGTTCCTTGTGATGTTTGTCACGGGAAGCGGTATAATCGGGAAACTCTGGAGGTTCGTTACAAGGGAAAGAATATCTATGAGGTTTTAGAAATGACGGTAGAAGAGGGGTGTTCTTTCTTTGAAAACATTCCCAAAATCCAAAGGAAATTACAAACCCTGTGCGACGTTGGTCTTGGCTATATCAAAATCGGGCAACCTTCCACCACCCTTTCCGGGGGTGAAGCACAGCGGGTAAAGCTCGCAACCGAGCTCAGTCGTCGCAGTACTGGAAAAACAATTTATATTTTAGACGAACCTACAACCGGCCTGCATACAGCAGATGTCCATAAGCTGGTGGAGGTGTTGCAGAAACTGGTTGATGCAGGAAATACAGTGCTCGTCATTGAACACAACCTCGATATGATCAAGACGGCAGACTACATCATAGATTTAGGCCCGGAGGGCGGCGATAGTGGCGGTGAGGTTGTGGTTTGTGGCACGCCGGAGAAGGTGGCAGAGTGTGAGTCATCCTACACTGGAAAATACCTGAAGAGGTATTTAGAGAAAAAGAAGTAAATTACTGTAACTTTTTGTTGACTGGACCGTTGAAAAGTGGTATAATAAAAAGAACTTGCTTTTGGCTTATGGCAGGTGATTACAGTGGATTTTCTAAATTTTATATACGGAGTGATCTGATTTGAAAAATGAACGTGTAACCCATACTCCAAAAGGATTGACTGATGTCCTTTGGGGAGAGGCGGAAGAAAAATTTCATATTGAGGCGGTTGCCCGTGACGTTTTTCATAAAAACGGTTATAAGATGGTACAGATGCCTACTTTCGAGTATTTTGATGTTTATCATACCGCAACTCCCAACAAGGCAGAGAGTATGTTTAAATTCTTTGACACCGATGGCAGGATGTTGGCATTGCGTCCGGAGTTTACCACATCGGTTGCACGGCTTGCTGCAACCAAGCCGGTGGGTGAGGAGTTGCCCTTGCGGCTTTGCTATTCCGGCAGTGCATTCCAGAATGATGAGGCGTTCAGCCAGGCCCGGCAAAGGGAGTTTACGCAGGTTGGCATCGAGCTGATTGGGGAGAATAGTGCCGAGGCGGATGCCGAGGTAATCAAAGTCGCTATCGAAACCTTGGTTGAGGCTGGTATGAAAGAGTTCCAGATTGATATTGGTCAGGTGGGATACTTCTTGGGCCTTGCAGAGTCAGCGAAACTTACCACCGGGTCAGCGGATACCCTTCGTCGAATGATCAATGATAAGGATTTTGTTGCTATTGAGCAGTTCTTGGAGAAGTTTTCCATGGCGGAAGAATTGAAGCAGGCATTCTTGGAAATGCCCAATCGGTTTGGTGAGATTTCGGTGGTGGATGAGGCGTTGGCGGAAACTTGTGTTTCAGAAAAAGCCAAAGATGCTTTGGAAAATCTCAAACAGGTTTACAAGATTTTGAAAGCGCAAGGTTTGGAACAGTATATTTCTATTGATTTGGGCATGGTTCCCCATCTGGATTATTACACGGGATTGATTTTCAAAGGCGTAGCCTATGGGGTTGGATTCCCCATTTGCTCCGGCGGTCGTTATGATAACCTGATGGAGAAGTTCGGAAGAAAGCTCCCGGCAACAGGGGTTGCCATTGGAATTGAACGGTTGATGTCTGCCCTGAAGGATGAAAAAGATGCAGAGGAAAAGGGCAATGCTTCCGGATACGTCACTGTGGCGCTTGCGAAAGGTCGTCTGGCGGAATTGTCCGTAGAGATTTTTGAAAAGCTGGGTTTTGATGTTGCAGAAATGAAAACCAAAACTCGTAAGCTGATTTTTACCGATGAAGAGCGGAAGTTTAAGTTTATTCTGGTCAAGGCATCCGATGTGCCCACCTATGTAGAATATGGCGCTGCGGATATTGGCGTTGTGGGAAAGGATACTCTTTTAGAGAGCGGGAAGAACCTTTATGAGATTTTGGATCTTGGATTTGGTACCTGTAAGATGGCGGTTGCCGGACCCGCTCATATGAAAGGAAACCTGGATGGTAAAAATATCATGCGGGTTGCCAGCAAGTATCCTGAGATTGCAAGAGATTATTTTCATAGAACCAAAGGCCAGACCGTAGACATCATTAAGCTGAACGGTTCGGTGGAGCTGGGACCGCTGGTTGGACTTTCCCAAGTCATTGTCGATATTGTGGAAAGCGGAAAGACCCTTCACGAGAATGGTCTTGAGGTTCTGGAAGACATCTGTCCCTTGAGCGCAAGGCTGGTGGTGAACCGTGTCAGCATGAAACTCCATCGGGAAGCCATTGTTAAATTGATTCAGGAAATAAAAGGAGAATTGAGATAAATGCGTTTGTATCCTGCAATTGATATTATCGGCGGACAGTGCGTCCGATTATCCCAAGGGGATTATCAAAAGAAAACGACTTTTTCGGAAGATCCGCTGGCAGTTGCCAAAAAGTGGGAAAGTCTTGGTGGAGAGTTTCTGCATCTGGTGGATTTGGATGGTGCAAAAACCGGTGATATGCCAAATTTTGACTTGATTGTTTCCATTGCCAAGGAATTGAAGATTCCGGTAGAAATCGGTGGCGGTATTCGGAATATGGATGCGGTCAGCCAGTATCTGGAAAACGGCGTGCAACGGGTCATCTTAGGTACCGCTGCAATCAGAAATCCGGAATTTGTCAAGGAAGCTGTTTCAAAATATAACGAGCGTATTGTGATTGGCATTGATGCCAAAGACGGTATGGTTGCTGTCAGTGGTTGGGAAGAGGTCAGTGCGGTTTCGGCACTGGAGCTTGCCAAGCAGATGGAGGAGATTGGTGTCAAAACTATTATCTATACTGACATTGCAACAGACGGGATGTTAAAGGGTCCTAATGTTTTAGCCATGAAAGAGATGGCAGAGCATGTTTCGATGGATGTGGTAGCGTCGGGCGGTGTGAGCTCTCTTGCGGATTTGGAACTGCTTTTCAAGACCGGAGTAGAGGGCGCTATTGTTGGGAAAGCACTGTATACCGGGCATATGGAGCTTTCGGATGCTGTTGTGCTTTGTCGCAGTTTTAAATAGTCTTTAAGAAATTTTACATAAAGAAGGGTGTTAGCATGGAATTTTTGAAGGAGTTAAAGTTTGATGAAAAAGGGCTGATTCCTGCCATTGCACAGGATGCGGTCAGCGGTGAGGTTTTGATGTGTGCCTATATGAACGAGGAGAGTATTCAAAGGACCATCGAAACCGGTCATGCGACTTATTTCAGCCGAAGCCGTCAGGAACTTTGGGAAAAGGGTGCAACCTCGGGGCATTACCAGACTGTGAAGGAAATGTTCCTTGATTGCGATGGTGATGCGCTGGTATTGAAGGTTGAGCAGGAAGGTGCTGCTTGTCATACCGGGAATCGCTCCTGTTTCTACCGGAAGTTGGTGGACGGAAAACTGGTTGAGGTTCCTACCGAGGGTGCGGTAAGTCCCCAGATTCTATACGATGTTTACAATGTAATTGTTGACCGCGTGAAGAATCCCAAGGAGGGGTCTTATACCAATTATCTTTTCGAAAAAGGTATCGACAAGATGCTGAAAAAGGTTGGCGAGGAGTCTGCCGAGGTTATCATTGCCTCCAAGAACTATGTAAAGGCAGAGGTGCAGTATGAAACGGCAGATTTGATGTATCATCTGTCTGTTGTTTTGGTGGAGCAAGGTCTTACCTGGGACGATGTTTTCAAAGAACTGGCTTCCAGATATCAGAAATAAAATAAACAAAGGAGATTGTAATTATGAAATTCGGTATTGAACATATTTTAATCTTATCCAAGGACGTAAAGGCGTTGGTTGACTGGTATGTAAATCTTTTTGATTGGGAAATCGTTATTGATGGCGGTCCTGATGTATACATGGTAAAAGCAAGCAACGGCAACATGATTGAGTTTGGTAAGACCGAGGTTGACGGCGGTAAGGATGCTGACAATGCCGCAGGCTTCCGGCATCTGGCGATCTGTGTCGATGATTTTGATGCAGCGGTTGCCAAGGTTCGCGCAGCGGGCGTGAATGGCTTGAAGGATCCGGTTGTCAGTGATACTGGTCTTGGTATTATGTTCTTTGAAGATCCGGACGGCAACCTGGTGCACCTGGTAAGCCGCCCTGTCGCTCTTTAATATCGTGTCGCCGGATTTCTACCGCCGGTTGCTGATTCCCCTTGCAATTCTGTTTTTGGCGATATACCTGATTGGTTTTCGGGCGTATCAACACAGAAAGGAGATTCCCGCACCACCGGACGTGCCTCTGGAAAATAAAATGACGCTTCGATGAAAGAGGGAAATTTTTATGGGATTGTTTCAAGTTAATTATGACAAACCCGGAAAGGGTGTAGATGAAAATGCACCCCAAAAGCGTAGCTTTTTCCGGTTTTGGGAAGTTTTCGGAAGAAAAAGTGGTCGTCTTCTCAAGGTAAACCTAATCTATTCTTTGGCGCTGATACCAACCTTTTTGCTGGTTGTTGTGTTGGCAGGCTTGGTTACCAGCCCAATTTTATCTATGGATTCGGTTCGTGCTTTTATTCGTAGCATTGCAGAACAGAATGCAGTTGCAATGAAAACTACTGCGGTTGATCTTGAGGTGCAGATTTGTGTTGGTCTTGATGTGATTGGGCGTTTGATTCTTGCCTATTTGTTCACTGTTTTGTGGGGAATGGGTCCGGTAACTGCCGGTGCTACTTTTATCTGGCGAAATTTTGCCCGAGAAGATCAT
>JAGALN010000064.1 GCA_017625185.1 Clostridia bacterium | reverse complement strand
TTATCATTCTCGGTTTTGTTGGTTTTTGCCTCAATCCCTGACTGGCGCATCATTTCCACCGCCTGGCGGATGGTATTGCTGAAAATCCGCACATCCCGGAAAATCTGTTCTCTTCCTGCCCCTATCCGCTCCCGGGGAGCCTTTGCCGGGGCTTTGACCAGCTTGTCAATCAATTCCTCCGTCTTTGCCACATTCAGCCCTCTCTGGACAATCAGCTTGGCGGTACGCAGCTGCAGCTTCTCATCAGGGAGCCGGAGGAGTGCCCGGGCATGACGCTCGGTCAGGTGATGCTCCATCAGAATCTCCCGTACCTCCGGGGACAGCTTTAAAATCCGGACCTTGTTGGCAACGGCAGACTGGCTCTTTCCCAGCTTGTCCGCCAGCTCCTCCTGGGTCAATCCATGGTTTGCCAACAGTTGATGAAACGCCTCCGCCTCCTCCAGATAGCTCAAATTCTCCCGCTGGATATTCTCCACCAGCGCCAAAACTGCACTGTCGGTGGCAGTTGCCGCCATCACCACGGCGGGAATATAGCTCATCCCCAGGTTTTTGCAGGCGGTCAGCCGCCGCTCCCCAGCAATCAGTTCATAGTCAAAGGGACTGACCTGCCGGACCGCAATGGGCTGCATCAAGCCGTATTCCATAATGGAAATCGCCAAATCCTGCAGGGCGTAAGGGTCCATTTCTTTTCTCGGCTGGTGGGGGTTCTCCTTGATATTCCCAATAGGGATATCCCTCACCTCCCCAATTCTGGTAAAATTCCGATAGGTGTCCGGGAGCCGTTCTTCCCGATACACCTCCGCCCGGCGAAGCTCCCGCACCTTCCCTTGTCTTTTGTAATCCAGTAGCATGACCCTGCTCCTTTCTAACTTTTTCTTTACCATATTTTACCAATCTTTGTCAGGAAAGGCAATCTTTTTTCATCGCCTTTGTTTGATGAAAAGTCTGGGAATCTGTGGGGTTTTTCGGTTTTGCGACAAATGCTTGCCAATTCATCCGGGGAAGGTTGCAGGGAATGTCTTTCCAGGCGGACAGAATAAATCCTGTCCCTACGATAATGTTAATCTCATATGAATTTGGTTGTAGGACGGGAACCCCTGCACGGATTTCCCTCTTCTGCATAGAATAGAGGGAAAGGAGAGGGTTGTATGATGCTGCAAAATTTTGACGCTGTCTGTTATTTATCGGGCAGTGAGGATTACCCCAGCCTGACCGGAACAGTAGGATTTCGGGGTGTCCGAAACGGCACCTGGGTGGAGGTTGAGGCAGAGGGGTTGCCGCTCTTTCAGCCGGGAGCACCCCAGATAGGCCCCCACGGGTTTCATATTCACAACGGAAACGCCTGCGGGGAGGGCTTTGGGGAAGACCCCTTTGCCGCTGCTGACGGGCACTGGAACCCGGAAAATCAGCCCCACGGGAACCACCCCGGGGATTTTCCGGTTCTGTTTTCCAATGGGGGCAGAGCGGCGATGCTCTTTTTTACCGACCGGTTTTTGCCGGAGGATGTCATAGGCAAAACCCTGGTTCTTCACGCATCCCCGGACGATTACCAAACCCAGCCTGCAGGAGGCTCCGGTAAGCGAATTGCCTGCGGTGTGATTCTGGCGGGGAAATAATGAGGAGATAGATGAGGTACGGGCGATTCGTGAATCGCCCCTACGATGTTTTACCCGGATGAGGTGTAGGGGGCATTCAAGAATGCCCCGTTTTGTCATAGCGATAAATTCCCGGATGATGTCACAAAAATCCCTGACGGGACTTGACAAATCCTGGGACACCCTTTATAATAGAAACAACACAGAAGCACTGTGAGGGCAGACTCGCAGTGCTTTTTCTGGATTCCTCGGGAGTTCAGGCTGAAAGGGGAAGATTTTCTTGGAAAACAACGAGAATATTTATGAACTGTTTGGCAGTATGGTTTTTGACGATGCTGTCATGCAGGAAATGCTGTCACCGGAAACCTATGCACAGGTTACCAAAACCAAGGAAGAAGGGGTTCCGCTGACCCGGGAGGTTGCCGACGAGGTTGCCCACGCCATGAAGGATTGGGCAATGGCAAAGGGGGTAACCCATTTTGCTCATTGGTTCCAGCCTATGACCGGGGTTACCGCGGAAAAGCACGACAGTTTCATTGCCCCTGCCGGCAAGGATAAGATTATTATGGAGTTCTCCGGCAAGGAGCTGATTAAGAGCGAGCCGGATGCCTCCTCCTTCCCCTCGGGAGGACTTCGTTCCACCTTTGAGGCACGGGGATATACTGCATGGGACCCCACTGCCAATGCCTTCATCAAGAACGGCATTCTCTGTATTCCCACCATTTTCTGCTCCTACAACGGGATGGCTCTGGATAAAAAGACACCCCTGATGCGGTCCTTGGAAACCCTGAATACTCAGGCGCTTCGGGTGCTTCATGCCATGGGACATACCGAGGTAAAAAGGGTGACCACCACGGTAGGACCCGAACAAGAATATTTCTTAATTGACAGAAAGGTTGCGGCAAAACGCCCCGACCTGACCTATACCGGAAGAACCCTAATCGGCGCCATGCCCCCCAAGGGACAGGAACTGGACGACCATTACTTTGGTGTGGTCAAGTCCCGGATTTCCGAATACATGAAGGATTTGGACAGAGAGCTTTGGAAGCTGGGTATCCTGGCGAAAACCAAGCACAACGAGGCGGCGCCTGCCCAGCATGAGCTGGCTCCCATCTTCTCTGCCGGGAATATTGCAGCGGACCACAACCAGCTGACCATGGAGCTGATGAAGAAGATTGCGGAAAAGCATTCCATGAAATGCCTCCTCCACGAAAAGCCGTTTGCCGGGGTCAACGGCAGCGGCAAGCACGACAACTGGTCCATCGGCACCGACACCGGAATCAATCTCTTAAAGCCGGGGAAAACCCCCCACGATAACCTGGAGTTTCTGGTCTTCTTCTGCGGTGTGATTCAGGCAGTAGACGAATATCAGGATTTGCTCCGGATGACGGTTGCCACCGCAGGAAACGACCACCGTCTGGGGGCGGCAGAAGCTCCTCCTGCCATTATCTCCGTCTTTTTGGGGGACGAGCTTACCGAGGTTTTAGAGTCCATTCGTGACGGCAGCGACTACCAGAACCGGAAACGGGAAATCATGGAAACCGGCGGGGTAGATGCTCTGCCCAACTTCACCAAGGACACCACCGACCGGAACCGGACCTCGCCCTTTGCCTTTACCGGGAACAAGTTTGAGTTCCGGATGCCCGGCTCCAGCCTTTCGGTATCGGGTCCCAACTTTATCCTAAACACCGCAGTTGCCGAGGTTCTCTCCGGCTATGCGGATATTCTGGAAAAACGGGGGGATACCCCTCTTGATAAGGCGGTTTATGCACTTCTGCAGGCTGTCTTAAAGAAGCATTTTAGGATTATCTTCAACGGGAACAATTACGCCGAGGAATGGGTCGTTGAGGCAGAAAAGCGGGGACTTTCCAACCGGAGAAGTACCCCCGAGGCACTCCTTGCCTTAACCGAGGAAAAGAACCTTGCTTTGCTGGAAAAACACCATATTCTCACCCGGGAGGAATCCCATTCCCGGTACGAAATCAACCTGGACAACTACAGCAAGGTCATCAATATTGAGGCATTGACCCTCCTTGAGATGATTCGCCGGAGTGTCATCCCGGCAGTTGACCGGTACATATGCCAGTTGAGTGAAACGGCGGTCCATAAGAAAAAGGCAGCAGCCTCTGCCTCCTGCACCATGGAAAAGGCCTTGATTGAACGGCTTTCTAAGGGCGTTTCCGCTCTCTATATAGATACTGAGGAACTGGAAACCCTGGTTCATTCTGCCAAGGAGATTGAAGATAAGCAGGAACAGGCATCCTTCTATTGCGAAAAGGTTCTGCCCATGATGAACGACATCCGAAAGGTTTCCGACGAGATGGAAACCTACACACCCAAGGACCTCTGGCCCTTCCCGTCCTACGGGGAATTGCTCTTTAGCATTCAGGAGTAGTTCCGGTCGTGCTTGAAAATTCATCAATCTTTGCCCTCATTTTCTATTGTAGGGGCGATTCACGAATCGCCCGCACAAATCAGCGAAAATGACAATGGGACATTCGTGAATGTCCCCTACAATCAAACCGGAAAATGTGGCGGTAACCAATCCGAATGATATTGAATACCATCTCCTGATTCGTGAATCGCCCCTACATTATACAGATTCTTTCGCCTATTTTTGGCGAAATTTATGGTTGACGGAAGTATTCGTCCTGTGTTACAATAGGGACAACCTTTGAAAATGTACTTTTTATCGCTGCTCTTGCAATCCTGTACGGGCAGCGGTTTTTATAAAATTCTGCGAAAGGATGTGTGTCATTTGTTCGTTGACAAATTTGCAAAAGAGGGTCTTACTTTTGACGATGTTCTTCTAGTTCCCCAGAAATCCGATTTTCTGCCCAGAGATGCGGATTTATCCACCCACCTGACCAAGAAAATCAAGCTGAATATTCCCATGATGAGTTCTGCCATGGACACGGTTACCGAATCCAACATGGCGATTGCCATTGCCAGAGAGGGCGGTATCGGTATTATCCATAAGAATATGACCATCGAGGAGCAGGCTGCCGAGGTGGACAAGGTAAAACGGAGCGAGCACGGCGTTATTGTTGACCCCTTCTCCCTCTCTCCTGACCACACCTTAAACGATGCAGAAGAGCTGATGAGCCGGTTTAAAATCTCCGGTGTTCCCATTACCGAAAAGGGAAAGCTGGTGGGGATTCTCACCAACCGGGATTTGAAGTTTGAAACCAACTACGAGAAGAAAATCAAGGAGTGCATGACCAAGGAAAACCTGGTGACCGCTCCCGTTGGCACCACTTTAGAGGATGCCAAGGAAATTCTTCGCCAGAATAAGATTGAAAAACTCCCCATTGTGGATGACAACTACTGCTTAAAGGGACTCATTACCATTAAGGATATCGAAAAGGCGATTCAGTACCCCAACTCTGCAAGGGACGAAAACGGCAGACTGCTTGCAGGTGCGGCACTGGGCGTGACGGCAGATGTTTTGGACAGAGCCAAGATGCTGGTGGATGCCAAGGTTGACGTGGTGGTTTTAGACTCCGCCCACGGACATTCCCAGAACATTGCCGATTGTCTGGTTAAGATTAAGAAAGCATTCCCCGACCTGCAGGTTATCGCAGGAAACATTGCAACTGCAGAAGCGGCAGAGTTCTTAATCAAAGCCGGTGCCGATGCGGTGAAGGTTGGTATCGGTCCCGGATCCATTTGTACCACCCGTGTGGTTGCAGGTATCGGTGTTCCCCAGGTTACTGCAGTTTGTGACGTGGCAGAGGTTGCCTATAAGTATGGTATCCCCGTCATCGCAGACGGCGGTATCAAGTATTCCGGCGATTTGGTGAAAGCCATTGCTGCCGGTGCAGACGTGATTATGATGGGAAGTATCTTTGCCGGCTGTGATGAAAGCCCCGGCGAAAACGAAATTTATCAGGGACGGCAGTTCAAGGTTTACCGCGGTATGGGCTCCTTGGGCGCTATGAATGCCGGAAGCTCTGACCGTTACTTCCAGCAGGGTGTGAAAAAGCTGGTTCCTGAGGGTGTTGAAGGACGTGTTCCTTATAAGGGACCCCTCTCTGATACCATTTATCAGCTCCTGGGCGGTCTTCGTGCTGGTATGGGTTACTGCGGAAGCAGAACCATTGAGGAACTGAAGCTAAACGGCAAGTTTGTCCGGATTACCGGTGCAGGCTTAAAGGAAAGCCATCCCCATGATGTGAATATTACCAAAGAATCTCCCAACTATTCTGTAAATATTTAACGAGTTTGACTTTTCATCCAACTTTAAAAAAATGCTCCCTGAATCGGGAGCATTTTCTTATTTTTTCTTATAAAAAACACCATTTACCAGAAACTCAGCCAAAAGACAAAGGAGAATGGCACCAAAAAAGTCCAACACCGAATGTTGTTTGATAAACATGGTAGACAAGCATACCAATAAGGCAGAAATCATAGAAAAGATCCTTGTTCCATGGGAGGTTTCCTTTCTTCTTATCCAAACCGAAGCAATGGCAATGGAATAAGCACAATGCAGAGAGGGAAAAACGCCGGTATTGGTATCAAACTGATAAATCATTCCAATGCAATCTGTAAAAACGTTATCTCTTGGAAAAACCTCCGGTCTTAAATTCTGGCAATTGGGATAAATCATATAAACCAGCATGGCAACCGCCTGCGTAATCATAATATAGGTTTGGAGCTTTTTAAAGTTTTCCACATCATATCTTAAAAAATAAACCAAGGAAAACACAATCCATCCATACCAGAACACATAGGGGATTAAAAACCATTCACAAAATGGAATCATATCATCCAATCTGCTATGTATCACATGACAGTTTTCCGCCGGAATCAGGTTTTCCGTTAAAAAATAAAGAAGAAAGTATAAAACCCAGCCCCATAATAATTTCAAGTGGGAAAATTCCGGGGTATTTAATTTTGAAAATTGAAATTTTTTGTATTCTGCAACTTGCTTTTTCATGTTTTTTCCTTATTCTCCCCGATTTTTTGGATAGTCCTTCTTCCGGATATTCCGATAAGGAATCACAGTATGGCAGGGAAGTTTTTCTCCAAGAAATGTAATTTTTTTCATCAGTTCTGCTCGGATTCTTTTTCTTTCTCCCTCAATTTCTGCCTGACTGTCAAAGGAAACCGGCTCGCCTAAAACCATCTTTTTAAGACGTGGTGTTATGTATAGAGGAACAAACTTGATTTCCTTCCCGGTTTTTTTATAATAAATCTTTGCCAAATCAATAAAACGTTCCTGAAAATCATAGATGATATGGTTATAAGCTTTATCATATTCGGGAAAAATAACAATACTTCTTCCCCTTTCCAATTGACGGATGGATTCTTTAAAGGTGGATAAAATTCTGTTGTCCCGATAGACCGGAACCGTTCTTGCATTGTTGAATAAAACCACCGAAAGAGGTGCAATCAAATAGGAGAGAATTCTATAAAAACAATGGCTTATTTCCGGTTTCTTTGCCCAAAAATCCTGAAAAGCATAATCTGGTACCTCTTTGAGGTTCATCATCTGCCCGGCACACCAGGTGGTAAAGGTATCGGGAAGATACAGCTCGCAGGCAATAGGTCCGTGAATCTGGGCATGATTTCCAACTAAAATACAAGGTTCTTGCGGAAGATGATTTTTTCCCTCTACCTCCATTTTAGGATAGAAAACATATAATATTTTTTTGATGAAAAGAAAGAGTTTTGATGCTTTCATATTTTTCTCCTTTTCCAATAAAAATAATATCACCATTCCCCACTTTCCCTGGGGATACAATGTGGAGAAAATGGGGATAACAATCTCCCTTTTTAAAAGTGTCATTTCACCTGTTGAAACTGTGGATTCCCGGACAAGTTTTCCATAGCTTTTTCAGCAGGCTCAAACCCTTGTCCTATCTGGCACCGTTCCCCTTTTCAACAATTTCCACAGCCCCAACAACAGCCACAGCAACTATTATAATATATAATATATATTTATACAATAAAAACTTTCTTTGCCACCGTGCCATTTCGTCCCTGCTTTGATTCTTGCTTTTTCTGTTTTATTTTTTCTTTTTCTTCCTTTATTTATAAAAAATTTACAAAAATTAAAGGAAATCAATTTCTATGTTTATCGAAAATTGTGCAAATCTACAAAGTTTAAACAATTTTTAAAAACAACTAGCATTTTTAAATCTTTTATAGTAAAATGAAATTAATAAAATTATTTTTTTATCCAATTATAAAGGAGATTGTTACAATGAACAAGCAAGAATTAGTAGCCGCTATGGCTGAAAAAGCAAACCTGTCCAAGAAGGACGCAGAGGCAGCTCTGGCTGCATTTATCGGTGCAGTTGAAGATGCTCTGAAGGCTGGCGATAAGGTTCAGCTGGTAGGTTTCGGCAGATTCGAAGTTAGAACCAGAGAAGCTAGAACTGGCAGAAATCCTCAGACCGGTGCTGAGATGAAGATTGCAGCTGCTAAGGTTCCTACCTTCAAGGCTGGCAGCAGCTTAAAAGAACTGGTTAATAAATAAGAGCCTTTAAAAAATAGCCTCCTATCAGGAGGCTATTTTTTTTGGGTGGATGTTTAAAAACTTTCCGTTTTTCATTTTAAAAACACGGCGGGACGGCGAGAACGCCGGCCCCTACAATTTATGATTTTTTTATCACAAAATGTTTTGGTAAACCGTTTTCCATAATAGGATTCAATTCTCCCTGAATTAAGGGTCTTGCATACTCTAAAAATGCCTCTGTTACGCCGTTCCCGGATGAATTGATGTATTCATCGGGAACGGTTTTTTCTTCGTTGGCAACCTTTTCAATCGCAAAGAGCTCCGGAACCATAATATAGGTATTTTCTTTCATTCTTCTTAAAATAACCATCTTTCCTGTTTCGCCGGATACTGCCGCTTTGACCGCTTCTTCTCCGGCAAGGAATGCCTCATTGCTATCGGTTAGGGATGCTAGATGGGTGGCACAACGCTGCAAGGTATTAAAAATAATACCTCTGGATTTCACATTTAATTTTGTGGTCACCAGCTCTGATACTGCAAGGGCGGTTCCGGAGAGAATTTTATGGCCGAAGGAATCTTCTTTTGCATTCTTTATCATGGCATCACAGAGATAGACACCGTTTTTATCCTTTAATGATTCCGAAACTGCCACGACAACGGTATTTTTTTCTTTTAAGAGATGATCCACATCCTTTAAAAATTCTTCCTGTTCAAAGGTCCGCTCCGGGAGGTAAATCAAATCAGGACCGGGACAGTCCTCATCCTTTGCAAGCCCTGCCGCAGCGGTGAGCCATCCGGCGTTTCTTCCCATGATTTCCACCACGGTAACCGATTTCATATCATAGACATTGCTGTCCCGGATGATTTCTTTCAAGGATGCTGCCACATACTTTGCCGCACTGCCGTAGCCGGGCGTATGGTCGGTTTCTGCTAAATCATTATCAATGGTTTTTGGAACACCTATAAATCGAATATTACTTCCAATACTCTCTGCATACCGTGAGAGCTTTAAAATGGTGTCCATGGAGTCGTTTCCGCCAATATAGATGAAATATCCTATTTCTAACTCATTAAGGATTTGAAAGAGCTTTTCGTAGGTTTCTCTGCCCTTTTCCATATCTGGTAATTTAAAACGGCAGCTTCCTAAAATAGCAGAGGGAGTTCTTTTTAATAATGCAATATCCTCTTTGGTTTTAAGATAGTCTTTTAAATCAATAAAATTACCCTTTAAAAGACCGTCAATACCGTTTACCATTCCATATATATTTTGAATCTTTTTGTCCCTTGCAGCGGCAAAAACGCCCGCTAAACTGCTATTGATAACTGCGGTGGGACCTCCGGATTGGCCTACAATAATATTTTTCATAATATTTTCTCCAATTGTGCTTTTAAATTAAGAAATCTTTGCTTGTAGCATTGGCTCGTCAAGAAAGTCATGTAAAAGAAGGACACGGCTGACTTGCAAAATATTTTCAATTTGCTAACGAATTTTGCAATTAAGTAATTTGTAGGGACCGGCGTCCTTGAAGGTCCCTACAATGATTTCCGGTAAATAAATCTCGTAGGGGAGGGTGTATAAACCCTCCCCGGTGGTATTGCGTATCGCAATGGATTCTATTTAGTCGTCGATGGAATGATCGGTTGCCTTTGCATAGATTTCCTCTACCTCTTTGGAGGGTTTCTTATCCAGCAGAGTTACTGCAACTGCAGCAATGGCACCGATGATAAAGCCGGGGATGATTTCGTAAATTCCGGTGCTTGCAGTCAGAGTTGAACCTGCTACCGGGAGCCAGAGCCAGAGCATATCCACCAAGGCACCTGTAATAATACCGGCAACGGCACCCTTATAGGTAAATCTCTTCCAGAAAAGAGACAATAAAACAGCGGGACCGAATGCGGCACCGAAGATACCCCATGCGTTGGATACCAGATCCATAATAGCCTGAGCTGCCTTGCCCTTACTGCTTGCGATAAAGAATGCAATGATAGCAATAGCAAGAACCACAAGTCGGCTGACCCAGAGCATTTCTTTATTGGAGGCGTCCTTCCGAATCATAGGCTTATACAAGTCGCTTGCAAAGGAAGATGCTGCCACTAAAAGCTGGGAATCTGCCGTGGACATGGAGGCTGCAATGATGGCAGCCAGCAGAAGTCCTGCAATGAATCCGGGGAATACTTCACGGGCGAGTTCTACAAAGATTAAGGACTGCTTTCCCTCTGCAAGTAACACTGCAGAAAGGTCTGTTCCGTTGTTATAAACAAACATTCTGCCAAGGTAAGCAATGACAATGGTTGCCGCCAGAGAGAGAATTACCCAGATAATGGCAACTGTTGCGGATTTTTTCACCATAGAGGGTTTTTCGATGGACATAAATCTCACAATAATGTGAGGCATACCAAAGTATCCAATACCCCAGCCAAGACCGGATAAGATATCCTTCCAGCTTGCATTGAAGAAGTTTGCCACAAATTCGAATTTTTCTCCGCTTGGACCTTGATAAACGGTGGCAAGTGCCGCCGGCTCTAAAGTTCTGGTAAATCCAATCACAATGGGAACAATCAAAAGTGCTGCCAACATGAGAAGGCCCTGGAAAAAGTCGGTCCAGCAAACGGCATTAAAACCGCCCAGGAAGGTATAAATTACCACGATAGCTGCAAAGATAATCATTGCGGTTGCTCTCGGAAGGGCAGGAATCAAGGTGGTGAAAACGTCAGCACCTGCCACGAATGCAGAGGCTACATAGATGGTAAAGCAAACCAAAAATACCACCGCACAAATTAAGCTTAAAAGATGACTCTTGGATGCAAAACGGTTGGACAAATACTGGGGCAGGGTAAAGGAATCCCCTGCTGCTTTTGAAAATTTTCTAAGACGTTTTGCCACGATAATCCAGTTTAGAGCGGTACCGATGGCAAGACCAATTCCAATCCACGCCTGACCAAAGCCGAAAGCTAAAATACTGCCGGGCAGGCCCATCAGGAGCCATGCACTCATATCGGATGCCTGGGCACTCATAGCGGTCACCCAAGGACCCAGCTTTCTGCCACCTAAAAAGTAATCTTTCTCTGTGGTAGCTTTGGATTTCATGAAAAAGTAAAGTCCAATGCCGAGCATTGCCACAAAGTAAAGTATAAATGCTGATAATTCTGCCATAATTGTTTCTCCTTATGTATAAAAATTTATATTATTTATCATATTTGAATGAATTTGAGGAACGACACATAGGTCGTTTCCTACGATGTTATCCGTATGAATTATCGTTTGGAAAAAGGACCGTTCATGAAAGTCCCCTACAGTGAATCCATACGGAAATAATATTTATATTACAGTTTCTCACTGTAGGAGTTCAGCAAAGGCTTTAAGACGGAAGGGTCATCCCAAACGAAATAACGGATTTCATCTGCACCGGTGGAATCAAAGTTGGTAAGAGATACCGGTGTGGAAGTGTTTGCTGTAATGGTAGTAGAAACAGATTCAAAATCAATCAAAATACCGTTTTGGTAAGCACCTACCAATAAAGTTCCCTCTGTTACACCAACCTCGGAGGTTACGATCACCTGATTGGAAGAAGAATCATACGCAAAGGGCGGAACCTCGTTACAGAAAACAAAGGGTGAAAAACTAGTGAGGACAAACTTCAAATAAGGGGTCTCATCCTCATAGAACAAGCCGGGATGAATGGTTTCTATGGAACCATCTACATGGTAGTGAAGAATCACCATCCGATCCGGCAGAACTCCTGCAGGTGCCGGCATGGTAATCTGAATGGGAATATCCAGATTTTTAGAATCATGAACACCATCAATATCAATATTGACAGCAACGGAGTTTTTGTAGAACAAGGAGTCCTGAGATAAGGAATCATCTGCTTTTGAGAAGTTGATATCCACATCCTGTCCGCCGATACCATTGAGGGCAGCACCGATTACCGAAATATGATCCGCATTGATACCGCGTTCTTCCAGATATTCCGTGTCTTCCGGGTTATTGGATATGTTAACGGAGGTATTGTTTTCCTGGCAGTACAGGTCTTCCAACCGGCTGATGGAATCCACCAAAGATTCGTTGTTTGTCATATTCAGTGCCATATCCAGATTGGTAATATCCTGATTTACCATTTCCTCAAGAATAGCATCCAAAGCCTCGGTTGCGGTGGCATAACCCGCATCAACATCCCCTAAAATATCATCCACAAAGGAGGGTTCATCTCCTCCAAAATCAGAAAGGGAGAAGTGATAAAGGGGACTAAAGGAAGAATCGTTGCTGTTCTGATAAAGTTCAATATTATAGGTCATAGCAGCAACCTTTACATAAAAACCGGTAATATCATCAAAGTTGTTCCAAGAACAAATATCCTTCATATACCAACCCAGATCCTCATAGATAGGTTCCCCATAATTATCCATAGGAGAATTCCACACAAAGCAGGTCCATCCTACTTCGTTTTTGTTTTGATCGTAAAGGATATATCTGTAACCGCTGGCATTTTTTACCGCTGAATGGACAAGAATTCCGTTGTTGAAGGAGGAAATAACAGGAGTCTGAAGTTTGGAAGAGGGACATTCAAAGTGATAAACAGGACTGGTGGCAACCGCACTGTTTTCATAGGTTATTCCGTCCCCCTGTGCCTGAATGGAAAAGGTGTAATCTCCCGATTGGTTAAAAATACTGTGAGAAATGGACTCTACCGAAACCTTGCCGATTCCGTTATGATCATATAATCCACTCCAATTGGTATGAAAAACCTCTACCCCGTTCCGGTAAACGGAAATAAAATAGGAACCCTCGCAGTTGGGGACTACATTCCAACACATACGCCCTTGAAAAGGCTCTCCATCCTCTGTCACATTCCAGGTAAGACCGGTGGGTGTGGAAAGGGGAGCCAGGGTACTTACCAGCATTACTTCTTCCTCTTCTGCCGAGGAAGAATAAACCATACCGGTGTCATTCATCTTCAGATTAGAAACCTCCTCTGCCGATACCGCACCGGATACCAGAATCAGGAAGATTCCCAGTAAAATAGAAAGTTTTTTTAACATAATTACACTCCTTTTTAAGGGAAGATGTGGGCATCGTCCCCTACAGTGAATCCATACGGAATCACGATTCTTACTCTCCGTAGATAACCTCTTTGCCACCAAGGTAGGGACGGAGTACCTCAGGAACAGTAACAGAACCGTCGGCGTTCTGGTAGTTTTCTAAAATTGCGGCGGTGGTTCTGCCAATGGCAACA
>JAGALN010000063.1 GCA_017625185.1 Clostridia bacterium | reverse complement strand
GCCGACATAAAGTTGTCACGTTCGGTATCTGCTTTAATCACATCAAGAGGTTTTCCGGTATTCTCACTCAAAATCTTGTTCAGGTTATCCTTGATCTTCAGCATCCGCTCTACATGAATTTTCATATCAGTTGCCTGTCCCTGGGTCCCACCCAAAGGCTGATGAATCATAATCTCACTATTAGGAAGTGCAAAACGCTTTCCCTTTGCGCCGGCAGAAAGCAAAAATGCACCCATAGAAGCCGCCATACCAACACAGATGGTAGAAACATCCGCCTTGGTATATTGCATGGTGTCATAAATCGCCATGCCTGCCGTAACTGATCCGCCGGGACTGTTGATGTACAAATTAATATCCTTATCCGGGTCCTCACTATCCAAAAACAGAAGCTGGGCAACAACCAAACTTGCAGTTACATCATTGACCTCATCAGATAAGAAAATAATTCTATCCTTTAAAAGTCTTGAAAAAATATCGTAAGAGCGTTCCCCTCTTCCCGTCTGTTCAATAACATAAGGAATCATACTGTTTCGAAAATTATCCATGTTCTTTGTATCCTTTCCGCCCTAAAACTTTCAAATGCGACACCCAGGGCAAAGGTACCACAGTGCAAATTGTTCCGGATGGATTATGAACAATAAGGCTGACTTGGATAAGATACCCAAATCAACCTTATGTTATACCCGTACAGATTTATTTGAAGTTTGCGTTGTCTACCAGGAACTTCATGGTCTTCTGTGCCTTTAACCGTTCCTTAATATCCTCTTCGGGGATGTATTTCTTCACATCCTCAATGTTCATGCCGCTACCCTCTGCAGTTTTCTCATATTCTTTCTTGACGTCGGCATCGGACACCTTGATATTTTCAAGTTCGCACACCTTTTCAAGAATCAAAGAGGTTTTGACTCTCTTCTGGGCTTCTTCCTTGAACTGTTCCTTTAACATATCCATGGTAGTGCCGGTGTACTGCATATACTGCTGTAGCTGCATTCCCTGATACCGCATCTGCATATCAAAATCACGAATCATGTTCTGAATCTGGGTTTCAATCATTTCCTCCGGAATGTCAATTTCAGTTGCTTCGCAAACCGCATTGATAACATTCTCTTCGGTTTCATGAGCTGCACGTTCCTTATTGGAGGCAGTCAGTTTTTCCTTAACATCCTTCTGGAGTTCTTCCAAGGTGTCAAATTCGCTGACATCCTTTGCAAACTCGTCATCTAATTCAGGCAGTTCCTTCACCTTGATGCTGTTTACCTTTACCTTGAAGATTGCGTCCTTACCTTTCAGGTCTTCTGCATGATACTCCTCCGGGAAGGTTACCTTCACTTCCACATCGTCGCCGATGTTAGCGCCAACCAGCTGATCCTCAAAACCGGGAATAAACTGACCGGAACCAATGGTCAGGTCGAAATTCTCACCCTTGCCGCCCTCAAATGCAACACCATCAGCAAAGCCTTCAAAGTCAATGTTGGCAATATCATCTTTCTGAACTGCACGATCTTCAACAGAAACCATTCTGGAGTTCCGCTCTCTTAATCTTTCGATTTCAGCATCAACATCTTTTTTCAAGGTGCGATGAGTTACCTTGGTAGCCTCGATACCCTTGTAAGTGCCCATTTCAAATTCAGGCTTTACAGTAACCTTTGCCGTAAAGGTTACACCTGTTTCGGTGCTGATTTCGCCTTTAATATCAATTTCAGGCTGAGCAACCGGCTGAACACCATTTTCATCAATCGCTTTATCATATGCAGCGGGGAGGGCAATGTTAATCGCATCCTCATAAAAGATTTCTTTTCCGTAATATCTTTCGATAATCTGACGAGGCGCTTTGCCTTTCCGGAAACCCTGAACGGCAATCTTCTTCACATTTTTCCGGTATGCCTGCTCAATGGCATTGGCAAATTCTTCACCGGAAATCGAGAATTCAAAGCTCACAACATTCTTTTCAACTTTTTCTACTGTACTCATCCTATCCATTCCTCTCTGCTTCTAAAAAATACTTCTTTATGTATACATGCTATAAAATTATAACACATTTTTTCAAAAAATCAAGGTTTTTTCTTGATTTTCCGGCGATTTTTTATTTTTTGATACAAATTGGCATAAAATCCAGATAATCGCAGGAAACCAAACGCAACCGAATTCCATCCTGAATGCCCTGGGGAGCGTTTCGATGTGCTTCGCCATGGAGATGTCCAAAGACACATTTTTTCACTTCGTAATTATGTAAAATATCCAGAAATCCATTAGAAATGCCGAAATTTTCAACTGGAGGAAAATGAAACGCCGCAAGAATTTCCTTTGCAGGAAGCCTTCTTGCATCTTCCAAAGAAAGAATCATCCGCTGCCTTTCTCTCTCGTATATCTTCTTGTCCTCTTCCGACGAACCACCATGCGCAATACTCCATCCTCTGGTTCCGCAAATGGCAGTTTCTTCCCACAAAAATCCAGAGTTTTTCAAAAAATGTATGGTTGAAAAGCCTTTTTCTCTCACAAACTCTTCCATTTTATTCAGCGTTGTCCACCAATAATCGTGGTTACCCCGCAGCAAAAGCTTTTGTCCGTTCAAGCTATGGATATAGGCAAAGTCCGCTTCAGTTTCCTGAAGATACATCGCCCAGGAAATATCTCCCGGAATCACAACCAAATCATCATTAGTTACAACTTTATTCCAGTTTTCCTGCATGCGTTCTTCGTATTTTTCCCAACGGGAACCAAACACATCCATCGGTTTGTTTCCATTGAAGGAAAGATGCAAATCGGAAATAGCAAAAATAGCCATTTGATCAAATCCTTTGTATAAATCTCTCTGTTTTCCGCATACTAACTATGTGTTTGCAAGAAGTATCTTGCCAAGCGCCATCCTTTCGTAAAATTCCATGCAAACCGGAGGATGGAATCTTCGCCGTAGCATGGCGGCAGAATGGAGTTTATTATGGAAAACAACAAAGCACTCCCGGGTATTCTGTGCAGCGTAGAACAATGTGCATATCATGCACAGGAAAACAAATGCACTGCAGAGCATATTAAGGTTGGTGCAGGTGCAAGCTGCTGCAGCTCCTGCGACACCGAATGTGTTACTTTTAAGCCCCGTAGCTAACGCCATTTGAATGCCTGACAGAAATCAGCCTACAGGTTTCCCTGTAGGCTTTCTGTTTTGACAAAATCAGTTTGTTATTTCTTGGATGTCTTTAAAAAATCCTGAACCAGTTCATACATTTTCTCTTTCTCAATGACTCCGTCAAAGCGAACTTCCATTTCTTTCAGTGCCGCCAGCGATGCCGGAATCTTCATCCCGCTTACTTGATTCAATTTCTCAATCAAAGCAAAATCATCTGCGTTGGTATCTTCGCCTAAAGCAGAAAGGACCGCCTCGTTAAACTTAAAGGGGCTCGCCGTAGAGGCAATTACCGTCTTGGTAGTATCACCAGTTTCTGCAACATACTGCTTATAGACATCAACTGCAACAGCAGTATGGGTATCCAGGGTATACCCGCACTCTTGCTTGGTTTTCCAAATTTGTTCCTTGGTAAAATAGTCATCACAGCAACCGCCCCAGAACTGGTCAGCAATTTTTTTATGAAGTGCCTTGGGCAACTTATAAACGCCGTCTTTCTGGAGTTTCTCCATCAGGCTGGAAATACGCTTTGCGTCATTCCCGCTGATGTCAAAAAGCAATCGTTCCAGATTGCTGGAAATCAGGATATCCATGGACGGAGAAACACTGGTGTAGAATTCCCGATTTCTGTTGTATTCTCCGGTACGGATAAAGTCGGTCAGAACATTATTCTTGTTGGATGCACAAATCAGCTTGTTCACAGGAAGTCCCATCTTTTTCGCATAATATGCAGCAAGAATGTTACCGAAGTTACCTGTGGGAACGCAGATATTAACACCATCTCCGCATTCAATCTCCCCTGCTGCAATCATATCG
>JAGALN010000062.1 GCA_017625185.1 Clostridia bacterium | reverse complement strand
GTTATAGAAAGAACCGTGCAACTGCACGGTTCTTTCTCTATCTCCCAAATATCCTTATCAAATCATTCCATGTCACATAAACCATCAAAAGAATCAGCAAGGCAAAGCCAATAAAATGAATCCATCCCTCTTTCTCTCGGGGAATTGGTTTTCGGAAAATCAGTTCAATCAGGACAAAGAGGATTCTTCCGCCGTCCAATGCAGGCAGAGGCAGAAGATTCATGACCCCGATGTTCACTGCTAGAAATGCCGCAAAGAACAGGAGGGGATACCACCCGCTTTGCGCCACGGCGTTCATGGCACTGACCACACCCACCGGCCCCGACATATCCTGAATCCCGGCTTCACCGGAAAAAAGCATCCCCAAAGACACAAAGACCAGCTTTACCATCCAGACCGTCTGGAAAAACGCCTCATGGAGAATTCCACCGATACTGATGGGCTTTACGGCAATGTTAAACCCTACAAGATAGCCTTTGCTTCCATCCTCATACTCCATTTCCATGGGAGTAAAGCTCTCGGTAAACTTCTCTCCGTCACGCTTCACTGTCAGGGTTGCTTCCTGGTTTCCGTTTTGGGAAAGGGCAAAACTCAAGTCGGTCCGGATATGCACCCTTTTCCCATTCACGGCAACGATTTCGTCCCCCGGCTGCAGAAAGCTCGCCGCCGAGGCTTCGGGGTTGACGCTTTCCACCACCGTAGAGGGAAGACCCTCATTGACAATGGCATTGGTGGTCATCAGCCCTAAAACAATCATAAAACCAAGCACCAGATTCATCACAACACCGGCTACCAGAATCACCATTCTGGGCACCGGTTTTTTGTTGTTGAAGGCACCGGGGCTATCGCTTTCCTCGTCCTCCCCCTCTAACTGACAGAATCCACCCATAGGAATGGCACGGATAGAGTAGAGGGTTTCCCCCTTGCCTTGTTTTTTCCAAATGGCAGGTCCCATCCCAATGGCAAATTCGTGAACGGTTACGCCAAAGATTCTGGCGGCAAGAAAATGTCCAAACTCATGGACAAAAATAATGACAGAGAAGATTAAAATAGCACCGATGACGGTAACTACCATATCCATATCGGATACCCCCTAAATTCCCAGTTCTCTTACGGCACGGTCTGCCTTAAGCAAATCCTCGATGGTAGGAGCTTGTATATTCTCGAATCGATCCATGGTTTTTTCCACATACTCTGCAATCTCCAAGAACCGAATCTTCTCCTGCAAAAAGGCTCCCACTGCCACCTCGTTGGCGGCATTTAAGACGGTAGGCATAATCCCCCCCATGCTGCCCGCCTCCTTGGCAAGGGCAAGACAACGAAACGTGTCTTCATCCGGCTTGCCAAAGGAAATCCTTCCAAGGTCAGAGAAGGAAATTCTTTCTCCCTTGGCAGGGAGCCGCTCCGGGTAGGTAAAGGCGTACTGGATGGGATGCTTCATGGAGGGAAGTCCCAGTTGGGCAATGACGCTATGGTCACAGAATTCCACCATGGAATGAATGATGCTCTCCCGTTGAACGACCACCTCGATGTCCTCAATCTCCACATCAAAGAGCCACTTTGCCTCGATAACCTCCAGCCCCTTGTTCATCAGGGTTGCACTGTCAATGGTAATCTTGGCACCCATGCTCCAGTTGGGGTGCTTTAATGCCTGGGCAAGGGTTACTGCTTCCAGTTCTTCCCGGGTCTTTCCATAAAAGGGACCGCCGGATGCCGTTAGCAGAATTTTAGAAAGTTCCTTCCTCTCTCCTGCATGGAGGCTCTGGAAGATGGCGCTATGCTCGCTATCCACCGGCAGGAGCCGAACCCCGTATTTCTCCACCGCATCCATAAAAATCGGTCCGGCAGTGACCAGGGTTTCCTTATTGGCAAGGGCAATGTCAATCCCTGCCTCAATGGCTTTTAGGGTGGGGAGCATCCCCGAAAATCCCACAATGGCAGACAAGAGCATATCCGCTCCTGTTTCTGCCGCCAGATAGCACAAGCCTTCCTTGCCGGAAAGAACCTTGCAGTCGGTATCTGCCACCGCAGTTGCCAGAGCCTTGGCATCTGCCTCCTCCGGCACTGCCGCAAAGGGCACATGGAACCTGCGAATTTGTTCTTCCAATAATTTTAAGTTTTTGTTGCCGGAAATCCCCACAACCTCAATCTCTTTGATGCCACGCAGGTCCTCGACCACCTCTAACCCTTGGGTGCCGATGGAGCCGGTTGCACCTAGAATCGCTAATTTCATTGTAATCGCCTACTTTAGTTAGTCTATGTAAAAGAATAGAATTTCATTACGCCAGAATTCCGATTTTCACCAAAAACAGAAAGATAATGGGGGCTACCATGATGATACTGTCGCACCGATCAAGAATGCCGCCGTGTCCCGGCAGCAGGGTGCCAAAGTCCTTAATCCCGCACTGCCGCTTCAGCATAGACGCCACCAAATCTCCAATCTGGGATACCACCGAAACCACTAACCCCATCAAAAAGAGGAGCGGCAGATTCAGTTGATTTCCCGATAAGCTACCTGCAAAAAAGTTGTTAACCACAACACCAAAAAGGATAAAGCTTAAGCCGCAGCCAATGACGCCCCCCACAGCACCTGCCACCGTCTTTTTAGGGCTAATGGTGGGACAAAGCTTTCTGCCGCCAACTGTACAGCCAACAAAGTAAGCACAGGAGTCCGTCATAAAGGCACCCACAAAGACCAACCAGATATAGACATTCCCCAACTCTAAATCCCGGATATAGATAATATGAGAGAGGAAATAAGGGATATAAACCAAACCCATTGCCAAAAGGGCAATATCCTTGAAGGTGACTTGGTTCTTGCTTGCCAGCATCAGGACAAACAGCGCTACCACATAGAGATAGACCAGAACCAGAGCGGTATCGGTCAGGTAATAAATCCCCAGAGGAATGACCACCGCTGCCAGATATCCCATAAGGCAGAGAATCTTTTTCTCTGCAATACCGATTGCCTGATAGTATTCGTGCATCCCCACCAATGCCGCCGCCATCACCACAAGAACAATCACCGTCGTGGGGCAGAAGAGCAGTGCCAATAACAAGGGCAGACAAATCACCGCCGTCAGTACTCTTTGTTTCAACGAAGCATCCATCTTACTTTACACCTCCAAACCGTCTGTCCCGGTTTTGATAATCGTAAATCGCCTGCTGCATATCCTCTTCTTTAAAGTCGGGCCAGCAAATGTCACTGTACCAGAACTCCGCATAAGCCGCCTGCCAGAGCATGAAGTTGGAAAGCCGTTTTTCACCGCTGGGGCGGATAATCAAATCAACCTCCGGCAGGTCTGCCATGTCAAGGTAGCTTGTAAAAAGTTTTTCATCAATTTGGGCAATCTTTTCCGGATTTGAGCCTACATCAGCGCAGAGCTTCCGTGCCGCCCGAACAATTTCGTCCCTGCCGCCATAGTTTAAGGCAATGTTCAGCACCATCCCGCAACCGGAAGCGGTAACCTCTTCTGCATGGTGAATGGCAGCCTGAATTTTTTCACTCAAAGGAGAAATATCCCCGCTGATTTTGAGCCGCATATTCCTGCCCTTGAACTTTTCCTCTACCATCTGCAAATAGTGATAAAGCAGCTCCATCAGGGCGTCAATCTCCCCCTGGGGCCGGGCCCAGTTCTCGGTGGAAAAGGCATAGACTGTCAACGCCTTGACCCCGATGCTGTTGCAGTAATCGCAGATGTTTTCTAAAATATCCGCTCCCCGCTTATGCCCTGCAGAACGGGGAAGTCCCCGCCTGGATGCCCAGCGGCCGTTTCCGTCCATAATCACCCCGATATGCCGAGGAATCCGTTCCATATCCAATTCCATCTTTTCCGCTTTCTTTTTGAAGAACACGGCTATCCCTCCATACAAGAGAGGGAATAGGGGCACTTTCCCCTATTCCCCTCACAATATTCTTTCCTAGACCTCCATAATCTCCTTGGTCTTTGAAGCAATAATGGTATCGATTTCCTTCACAAACTTATCGGTCATCTTCTGGATTTTGTCCTCCAAATCCTTCAAATCGTCCTCGGTAATCTCCCCATCCTTTTTCTGCTTCTTGAACTGCTCTAAAGAATCACGGCGGATATTCCGGATGGCAACCTTGCCCTCCTCACCGCGCTTGGAAATACCCTTGCTCAATTCTTTTCTCCGCTCCTCGGTCAGAGGGGGGAAGTTCAGACGAATTACCTTTCCGTCGTTATTGGGGGTAATCCCGATATCCGATGCCAAAATTGCCTTTTCAATCTCCTTGAGGACGGATACATCCCAGGGCTGAATCACCAAAGACCGTGCCTCGGGAACCGAAATAGTACCAACCTGCGCAAGGGGTGTCTGGGCACCATAATACTCTATGGAAATCTTATCCAAAATTGCCGGATTAGCTCTTCCTGCACGGATGGACGCCAAGTCATTTTCCAGGGCTCCAATCGCCTTTTTCATTTTATTTTCTGCATTTGTCATGATAAATTCCTCCCTTATTTTATTACCGTTTTACCAAAGTACCAATCTTTTCGCCCATGACAGCCCGCTTGATGTTCTCGGGGTCGTCAAGGCCAAAGACCAGAATAGAAATATCGTTATCCATACACAACGAGGTTGCAGTGGAGTCCATAACACCCAACTGTCTGTTTAAGACATCAATAAAGCTCAAGGAGTCAAACTTCTGTGCCTCCGGATTGACATTGGGATCACTGTCGTAGACACCGTCTACCTTTTTGGCAAGCAGAATCACCTCTGCATCGATTTCCGCTGCCCGAAGTGCGGCAGCTGTATCGGTGGAGAAAAATGGGTTGCCGGTGCCACAGGCAAAGATTACAACCCGTCCCTTCTGCAGATGTCTGCCCGCCTTTAAGCGGATGTAGGGTTCGGCAATCTGCCGCATCTCGATGGCGGTCTGTACCCGGCCTTCTACCCCCAGTTGTTCCAAAGCATCCAAAAGTGCCAGAGAATTGATGACCGTTGCCAGCATCCCCATATGGTCTGCCCGGGAGCGATCCATCCCCTCACCGGTTCTGCCGCGCCAGAAGTTGCCACCGCCAACCACGATGGCGATTTCAACGCCCATGTCATAGCATTCCTTAATCTTCCCTGCAATGGCATTGATGGTAGGCTGATCCAGGCCAAAGCCTTTTTCTCCTGCCAGCGCCTCACCGCTGATTTTCAGCATGATTCTTTTGTACTTTGGTTTTTGCATTCCAATCTGCCTCCTGTTTTCTCTGGTATTTTACTCAAAAATGGTAGTAGCTTCATCGGTTACCGTTGCCGTTGCCGTGGGCTTTGCTGTAGCTGTCGGCTTTGCTGTAGCTGTCGATTCTGCAGTCGCCGTAGAAGCAGCCGTGGCTGCAGGCTTTGCCTTTTTGGCAGTGCCCTTATACTTCTCCAGCTCACCCTCTAAAATATCAACTTGATCCTGCAGAAGCTGAACCTCCTCCCGCAGCTCTTCATTCTCACTTTCTAAGGATGCCTCGTCCATCTGTGCCGCTTCCGCCGATTCAATCATCAGTTGGAAGGAGCCGGCAAAGGCCGCCAGAAATACTCCGATTGCCAGAAACAGAAGACCAAAGACAATCAGAACCTTTCTGCCGGCTCCTGTCTTTGTTTCTTTCTGGTTTTCTATCTCTTCCCTCATTGTAACAATCCTTTCTTGTGGGGTTTAGTGCATCATCAACTCGCCTAAAGCGCCTAGATTCAAAACTCCGGTTACCAGCAGGGTCATGACCAGTCCTGAAATCATAATGCCAAGCAGAATTGCCGGCAGGGCGTACTTAAACCGCATATCCAAAAGGGAGGCGATCATCGCTCCCGTCCAGGCACCGGTTGTGGGAAAAGGAATCGCCACAAACACCATCAATGCCCAGGCACTTGCCGCTTTCAGCCCGTCTGCTTTCCGCTTGGTCCTGTCCTCCAGCCAGTGGGCAAACCGACCGAACCATTTCGTTTTTTTCAACCACCTGACCATGGGCCGGAAAAGCAACATCACAAAGGGTGCCGGGAGGAAATTCCCCACCACCGAAAGGAGATAGACAGACAGCATATCCCAGAAGGTATGGTCTACATTCGCCAATGCGTAAATCAGGGAACCACGAATTTCAGATATCGGCATGACCGACAAAAGAAAGGTCCAGCCGTAAACACCAAGTATACTTTCCATAAATTCCTCTTTCGCTCAAATAACCTTTTGTTATTTTATCCAGTATAGCATATTCCTCTTGCTTTTTCAAGAAAAATTTCTGTGTCAAATCTATTTTCTGCCGGAATATCTCTGCTGCCGTTTTTTGTGCCGTCGAGCCCTGTCGATTTCCTGCCAAATGCGAAGTAGAATCAATAGAACAAAGAGTCCCAGAACCGACAGAACCAGAT
>JAGALN010000061.1 GCA_017625185.1 Clostridia bacterium | reverse complement strand
TGCCGTGTCCGCCCTCAATTGGGGGAATAAGATTTACATCATCATGGTGGGGGTTTTTGCCTACGCCATTACCAACTTTATCTTTCCCAAGCTCTCCCGGATGGGAGAGGATGAAACCGGCTTTGCCCGGATGACCCGGGAGTCTTTGGGATGGATGCTTCTGGTGATTACGTTGGTGTCCGGGTTGTTCCTGGCGCTCTCCGAGCCCATCATTCGGGTGGTCTTTGAGCGGGGCGCCTTTACGGCAGACTCTACCAGAATTACTGCCACCGCCCTCTTTTACTATTCCATCGGCATGGTGGGGTACGGGGTCTGTGAGGTGCTAAACAAAAGCTTTTATGCCATTTCCGACGGAAAAACCCCCATGGTGGTTTCCCTGATTGGAATCTGTGTGAATTTCCTGACGGCGTTTTTGCTGGCAGGGGTTCTTGAGATGGGTGTCGGCGGACTTGCCCTGGCGTCAGCCATCAGCTCTCTGGTCATGGGCGGCTGCCTCATGTGGCAGATTAACCGGAAGAGAAAGGGGTCTGTTACGGCAGGATTTTTACGGAACTTCTTGAAGATGCTGGTGTCCGGTGCCTTGGCGGCAGGGATGGCAGCTGGCATCTACCGGGCAACGGACGCCATGGGAACCGGTATGGTGATGACCCTTTTGCGGCTGACCGTGTCCGCATTGCCGGCGTGCTTGGCATATGTAGGCGTCGGCTGGATATTGAAGGTGGAAGAGATACGAAGTGTTGTGAAAAGGTAAATGGGAATGATACGAATACAGAAAAGCATTCGTCACACACAAGAAAGGAAGGATTGTCATGCAGCAGAATCTGGGGTTTTTTGCCGTCTTTTGGTCGGTCATTTGGTGTTGGATTCAGAATAGCCAAACCTACCGCATTCTCCGGGGAGTCTATGACAGAATTTCGGGGAGCTGGCGGGAGAGCCGGATTGCCGGATGGTTCCGTCAGGACCGGTTCCCCCGGGGTTTGCACCAAAAGAGTCTGGCGGGCAGAATCTTGGGCAGTCCCTTTGCCCTGCTGGAGCTTTTGCAGAAGCGGCTCGGTGCCAAGCTGAGAGATGCCCTGGGACAGAGTGTGCTTGTAGGCCTTGGGACAAGCTATCTTCATAACTTCCTTGCCCTGAACCTTCGGTTTTTAGGATATCTTCTGGCAGGTATGGGAGCCGGCGTCTTTTTGGGACTGTTTGGCAAAGGGACAATCGATTGGGGATGGCTGGTTCTGGCGCTCCTTGGCAGACTCCTTGCCCTTTTGGACGCCAATGGGACCGATTGGCTGCAAGGGTCCTATCTGGTATCCTTTGTCTGCAAATGTTTGGGAATCCGGACGGAGTTTTCTTGGTATGAGGCTGACAAAACCACCGGAAAAACCCGGCTTTATCTGGGGTTGGCGGTTGGACTGCTCTTTGGCGTAATGGGTGGCTTGACCATGCCGATTCTGGGTGTGGCAATACCGGTTGCTCTTTTCGGCCTGCTCTTGGTGTTGGCAAAGCCCATTGCGGGACTTTTTGCCCTGGTCTTTTTAGCACCCCTGGCGCCTACCATGGCAATGGCGGGACTCTCTCTCCTGACCCTAGGCTCCCTCATCATCAAAAGCATCATCGACCCGGAGTTCCGGTGGCGGTATGACGGGCTGGGCTTTTTGCTCCTTGCCTTTGTGATGATTTATCTCTTTGCGGCCCTCAGCTCTTTTGCCATGGCAAAGAGCCTGAGCATCTGGGCGATTTATGCGGCTTTCATCGCTGCTTATTTCCTGATTATCAACTTGATTCATAATCCCATTCAGCTCCGGAATCTGCTGGTAACCTTTGTGGTTTCCGGACTTTTGGTTTGTTTGTACGGCATCTGCCAGTACCTCTTTGGCTGGGACACTGCCCAGGCATGGATGGATGAGGAGATGTTCAGCGACATCAAAATGCGAATCTATTCCACCCTGGAAAACCCCAATGTTTTAGGGGAATATATCCTTTTGGTGCTCCCGGTGGCAATCGGGATGTTCTGGACGGGGAAGGGTGTTTTGCAAAAGCTCACCTATGCCGGTATCTCGGCGGTGCTTTTTGGGGCATTGATCCTCACCTTCTCCCGTGGTTGCTGGGTAGGTCTGCTGGTTGCGGCGGCGGTTTTTGTTACCTTTGCAGCAGGAAAACTCTGGGGTCTTGGCTTGATTGCCCTGCCTATCATTCCGGCAATTCTCCCCGAAAGCATCATCAACCGGTTTACTAGCATCGGGGATATGAAGGACTCCTCCACCTCCTATCGGGTCTATATCTGGATGGGAACCCTCGCCATGATCCGGGATTTCTGGGTTTCCGGCATCGGGATGGGTGCCGAGGCGTTTACTGCGGTGTACCCGTTTTATTCCTATAACGGGGTCGTAGCACCCCATTCCCACAACTTATTCCTGCAAATCCTGGTAGAATCGGGGATTGTGGGGATTGCGGTTTTTGGCTTGATTCTTCTCTTTTTCCTGAAACGAATGGCAACCGGCTACCAGTTAGGCGGCGGCAAGGGTGCGCCCTTGTCCACCATGATAACGGCAATTTCTGCCGGCGTCTGCGGATTTTTGGTTCAGGGAATGTTTGACAACTGCTTCTATAACTACCGTGTTATGCTGATTTTCTGGTTGGTATTGGGTCTTGGCATGGCATACGAAAAGGTGGCAAGGGAGGCGGGCCGATGAGGAAGATTCTTCAGGTGTCCTCCGACTCCAACATCGGGGGAGCGGGAAAGTGCATCCTGACCTTTTGTAAGTACTATGACCGGGAAAGATTTGCGGTTTCGGTGGTGCTCCCCGAAAACAGCCTGTTAAAACCGGAGCTTCAAAAACTGAAGATACCGGTGATTGAGGTTCCCTACCTTGCGGAGCAATCCCTGAACAAAAAGGCAATCGGGGTGCTTCGGCAGGTGTTTCGGGAGGAAAAGCCGGACTTGGTTCACACCCATGCCAGTATGTCGGCACGGATTGCGGCAAAAGCCCTGGGAATTCCGGTGGTGTATACCCGGCATAGCGTTTTTCCGCCCAGCAAAAAGCTGACCAGCTTTCCGGGAAAGCAAATCAATGGATTTATCAATAGCCTGACGGCAGATAGGATTATTGCAGTGGCAGAGGCGGCAAAGGCGAACCTGACCGATACCGGGGTCCCTGAACGGAAGATTACCGTTCTTCTAAACGGGGTGGAACCCTTAACGCCATGCGATGCGGAAACCCTGCGTGCGTGGCGGGAACGATACGGGATTGCACCCGATGATAAGGTTGCGGTGATGGCGGCACGGCTGACCGAGGTCAAGGGTCAGAAATACTTTATTGAGGCGGCAAAGCGTCTTCTTGACCAAGGAATCAGGGCAAAGTTCCTGATTGGGGGTACGGGGGATACCTATGACGCCTTACAGGAACAGATTCAGGAATTGGGCGTTGCCGGTTCGGTGAAGCTCTTGGGCTTTGTGGAGGATGTGGCACCCCTGATGACGCTTGCGGATGTCCAGGTGAACTGTTCCTTTGGCACCGAGGCAACCAGCCTTGCGTTGCTTGAAGGCATGAGCCTTGGCAAACCCATTGTTGCCACCGATTTTGGTGGGAACCCGGGGGTGGTGCAGGACGGGGTCAACGGTTTTTTGACACCCACCCACGACCCGGAAGCGTTGGCAGAGGGACTTAAGGAGCTGTTCTGTAACGGGGCACTTTATCAAACCATGGCGGAAAATGCAAAGAGAATCTATCAGGAGAAATTTACCGCAGAGGTCTATGCCAAGGGCATCGGAGACCTCTACGAGGAAACCATACAAAGGAAAGGCGGAAAGAAAGATGAAAGTGAAGT
>JAGALN010000060.1 GCA_017625185.1 Clostridia bacterium | reverse complement strand
TCTTATCAAGGAGAACCCAAGCAGGTGGAGATTCCCGATAGCATGGAACAGTTCGCAAACGACCTTTGGGAGAGCCTGAACGAGGAAAACAAGGTTTCCCTCTTTGTCCGGTACATTAATTTAGAAACCGGTGAGGCAACCTCCAAGATTATCAATAAAAATCAATAGTTTTGAGAAGAAAGGGCGATAATAATGAAAGAAATGGAATTAAAATACGGCTGTAACCCCAACCAGAAGCCGTCCAAGGTCTTTATGGCAGAGGGAGGGCTTCCTTTTACTGTCCTTTGTGGTAAGCCGGGATATATTAATTTGCTGGATGCGTTGAATGGTTGGCAATTGGTCAAGGAATTGAAGGCGGCGACCGGAATTCCGGCGGCAACCTCCTTTAAACATGTATCTCCTGCCGGTGCGGCAGTGGGGCTTCCTCTTTCCGACACTTTAAAGAAGATTTACTTTGTGGATGACAGTATCGAAATGACACCCCTTGCCAATGCCTATGCAAGAGCCAGAGGTGCAGACAGAATGTCCTCTTTCGGTGACTTTATCGCACTTTCTGATGTTTGCGATAAGGCGACGGCTCAACTGATTGCCAAGGAAGTATCCGATGGCGTGATTGCTCCCGGCTATACCGACGAGGCACTCACCATTCTCGAGGGCAAGAGAAACGGCAACTATAACGTGATTCAGATTGACCCCGAGTATACGCCCGCTCCCATCGAGCATAAGGATGTGTTTGGTGTAACCTTTGAACAGGGCAGAAACGAACTGAAGATTGATGCAGAACTGCTTTCTAATGTGGTAACCGAAAACAAGGAAATGACCGCTGAACAGAAACGGGATTTGATGATTGCCTTAATTACCTTAAAGTATACCCAGTCCAATAGCGTTTGCTATGTGAAGGACGGTCAGGCAATCGGCATCGGTGCTGGGCAGCAGTCCAGAATCCATTGTACCAGACTTGCCGGTAACAAGGCGGATATCTGGTGGCTCCGTCAGGCACCTCAGGTATTGGGACTGCAGTTTGTGGACGGGATCAAGCGTGCCGATCGGGACAACGCCATTGATGTATACATCTCCGATGAATATATGGATGTGCTGGCAGACGGCGTTTGGGAGAAAACCTTTAAAGTAAAGCCTGCGGTATTTACCAAGGAAGAGCAAAAAGAATGGCTGGAAAAGAATACCGATGTGGCACTGGGGTCGGATGCTTTCTTCCCCTTTGGGGATAACATCGAGAGAGCCAAGAAGTCCGGTGTTACTGTGATTGCCCAGCCTGGCGGAAGCATCCGGGACGATAACGTTATCGAAACCTGCAACAAGTACGGTATGGCAATGTCCTTTACCGGAATCCGTCTGTTCCATCATTAATACCTGGATGGAAGAATACGACAAAAGGAGAGAAGACCAATGAATATTTATAAATTATCGGAACTGTCGGATGAGAAGAAGCAGTTTATCATGAAACGTGCTGAAACTGACATCTCCGAGCACATGAAGCTGGCAACTGAGGTATCCGAGGACATTCGCAAGCGTGGGGATGAGGCGGTTCTGGAATATACCGCAAAGTTTGATAGAGTAACTCTGACCGAGGATAGAATCAAGGTTCGCCCCGAGGAGATTGATGCCGGCTATGAAAGATTGGATGCCGAGACCCGGGAAGCAATCGCTTATGCCTATAAAAATATCTATAATTTTCACGAAAAGCAGCTCCCCGAGGAGATGTGGTTTACTGAGGTAGACAAAGGGCTGATGGTTGGCGAAAAGACAACCCCCATTGTGGATGTCTGCCTGTATGTGCCACGGGGGAAGGGTAGCTTTCCCTCCGTTATGCTGATGCTGGGCGTTCCGGCAAAGGTGGCGAATGTTGAGAAGATTGTTGTCGTTACCCCTCCCAACGAAAAGGGCGAGGTAGACGACGCTATCCTAGCCGCGGCAAAGATTATCGGGATTACCGAGATTTATAAGGTGGGCGGTATTCAGGCGGTAGCAGCAGTTGCCTTTGGTACCGAAACCATCCCCAAATGCCATAAGATTATTGGCCCGGGTAACTCCTATGCAACGGCAGCAAAGAGGGTTTTGGCAAATTATATTGACGCAGGTCTGCCCGCAGGCCCCAGCGAGTGTATTGTTCTGGCAGACGAAAAGGCTGACCCGGAAAAGGTAGCCCTTGATTGGATGATTGAGGC
>JAGALN010000059.1 GCA_017625185.1 Clostridia bacterium | reverse complement strand
GTCCTGAGCAAAGAGAAATATACCATATAACTTAAAAAATATGGTCAAATTCAATTTTTACTGATTTTCCATACTCTGTGGGGGACATACCTGTCAATTGCCGAAATCTTCGAGAGAACAAATGTATGGAATCATAACCCAAAAATCCAGCAATCTGTGTAATATTCAGGTTTCCTTCCCGAATCATTGTTTTTGCCGTTTCCATTTTCATTTTTGTAAAATACGCCATAACGCCCATTCCCATCTTTTTTTTGAAGATGGATTTTAGGCTGGATGCGCTGATACCAATACGGTTCAGGACCTGCTGAAAAACAAGTTTTTCCTGAATATTCTCCTGTAAATATACTAAAACATCATCGATAATACCTTGCTCCAATCCTCGATGAAGTGTTGTTGTATTAAACGAAGTAACTTCATAGCTTCGGTTCAGGGAAATCAAAAGTTGCTCCAGAGATAAAGATATCATTTGCTCTGCTCCAAACAGAACATCCTTATTCCGCTCCAGTTTCTTCAGGGTCGGGTCATCAAGGGGTGAAGAAAACGCAAGATTTGCTTCCGAAACAATGCTGGCAAGCAAATGCTTTTCCGCATCTGACAAAGGAAAAATCTTTCGCTTAAAAAACTCCATGGCAGGCGACTGACACTGGAAGGAAATCACAACCAGATTGGGAGCGACCATACCGTTCGCACGAAGATTGTGATATTCATTGGGTTGGTGGAAAATTGCCTGTCCTTGTTCCAAAGAAATCCATTGATGTTCCCGCTGAATCTCAATGCCTCCTTTGTCAACATAGACGATTTCCCAAAAATCGTGTTCCTCGCCCACATAGAGATAATCTTTTGTATATTCGAAATAATGTACTGTTACAATCTTGGAAATGGAAAATACTTTTTTTAGTGTTGTGAATTGATAATTCATATCGAAATCCCCGCCTTTGCAATCAGTTTACCACACTTTGGCTAAATGTGCAACATTTTTGTCTTAATAGATAAAGTATTTTGAGGTAATCCATGATATATTGAAAACAAAAAAACTAATTTAGGAGGTTGTGGCGTTTTGAAAATTTTAGTAACCGGTGGCGCCGGGTATATTGGAAGTCATACCAGTGTTCAGCTTTTAGAGGCAGGGTATGATATTGTTATTGTGGATAACCTGTGCAACAGTTCTCAGGAAGCAATTAAACGAATCGAAATGCTTTCCGGGAAAAAACCTGTCTTTTACGAAAGCGATTTATGCGACGAAGCTTCTGTCGAAGAAATCTTTTCAGAACACAAAATTGATGCCGTCATTCATTTTGCGGGTCTCAAGGCAGTGGGCGAATCCGTTGCCATGCCGCTAACATACTACACCAATAACTTGCTCAGCACATTGAATCTTTGTAAAGTTATGGCAAAGCACGGCTGTAAAAAGCTTGTTTTCAGTTCTTCTGCCACTGTCTATGGAAAGCCTGCTTCCGTTCCTATCCGGGAAGACTTTCCTCTTTCCTGCACCAATCCTTATGGTCGGACCAAATATATGATCGAAGAAATTCTTCGGGATTTATACATCTCCGACAACGAATGGGATATTGCATTGCTTCGTTATTTCAATCCTGTTGGTGCGCATAAGAGTGGTATGATCGGTGAAGACCCCAAGGGAATTCCCAATAACCTGATGCCGTATATCTCTCAGGTTGCCATTGGAAAACTGGAAATGCTTTCTGTTTTCGGCAACGACTACGAAACACCGGACGGAACCGGTGTGCGGGATTATATTCATGTGGAGGATCTTGCCCATGGTCATTTGAAAGCCTTGGAAAAACTTCAGTCTCATGTCGGTGTTGTAACCTACAATCTGGGAACCGGTCAAGGATATAGTGTTCTTGATATGGTTCGTGCTTTTGAAGATGCAAGCGGTCAAAAGGTTCCCTACAAAATTTGTGACCGGCGTCCCGGCGATATCGCTGCATGCTATGCTGATCCTGCTAAGGCAAAGGATGAACTTGGCTTTGTGGCAACTCATACCTTAAAAGAAATGTGCGAGGATACTTGGCGTTGGCAGCAACAGAATCCCCGCGGCTACGAAAAATAAGGAGGAATTTACAATGGCAAAAACTACATTGGTTGCTTTGGCAGCCGGAATGGGAAGCCGTTTCGGCGGTTTGAAACAGATGGAACCGGTTGCAGATAACGGTGCTGTTCTTCTGGACTTTTCTGTCTTTGATGCAGCGGCAGCAGGATTTGATAAGGTTGTTTTCATTATCAAAGAAGAAATGTATGAGGATTTTAAGGAACTTGTTGGGGATAAAATCAAAAACGTCGAGGTAGACTATGTATTCCAAGAAACTGCCTCTTTGCCTGCCGGAAGAACCAAGCCTTGGGGAACCGGTCATGCAATTCTTTGTTGCAAGGATAAGGTTGATACCCCTTTCGCTGTTATCAATGCAGATGACTATTATGGCCGTCATGCCTATACCGATTTGCAAAAACATTTACAGAATGCTAAAGGTCTTGATTTCGCCATGGTATCTTTTGAACTGAAGAATACATTAACCGACAACGGCACCGTTGCCCGTGGTGTATGTGAAATCGAAGACGGTTATTTAAAATCCGTCACCGAACGAACCAAGATCAAGGACTTCAAATACACCGAAGATGGCGAAACATGGATTGATATGCCGAAAGACACTCAGGTTTCCATGAATCTCTGGGGATTCACACCCGATATTTTTGAGATTCTGGAAGAACAATTTGCTGAATTCAAGGAGAATCTTACCGATCCTTTAAAAGAAGAATTCTTTATCCCCTTTGCTGTGGACCGCTTGATTCGGGAGGGAAAAACAAAGGTGAAGGTTTATCCCTGCCAGGATAAATGGTATGGCATGACTTATCGGGAAGATCTTCCTGATGTAAAGAATGCCATGAGTCAAATGATTCAGGAGGGATACTACGATGGTTTATAATATTCCTGAAATTTGTTCACAATTTAAGATTAAAGGTAAATTTATTGATGCTATCCCTTATGGAGAAGGACATATCAATAACACTTTTTTGGTAAACACTACCGGGAACCGTTACATTCTTCAACGTGTTAACAGCGATGTCTTTTCCCATCCCGAAGAAGTTATGGACAACATTGCCTTGGTTACCGAATATCTTCATAAAAAGATTATTGCTGCATGCGGTGACCCTTATCGGGAAACTCTGACTTTGATTCCCACAAAGGCAGGGAAGCATTACCTGATTACGGATGACGGTGATTTATTCCGAATGTATTTGTTTATTGGTAGTGCTATCAGTTATCAGCAGGTAGAAACTCCAGAATTGTTCTATCGAATTGCAAAAGCCTTTGGTAAGTTCCAGAATATGCTCGATGGTTTTCCGGCTGAACAATTGAAAGAAACCATTCCCAACTTCCATAACACCGTTTCTCGTTATGAGAATTTTAAAAAATCTGTTTCCAAAGACGCGGTAAGCCGCGGAGCTGAAGTTGCAAAAGAAATTCAGTTTGCTATGGAACGCGAAAAAGACGCAGGAATTATTATGGATGCCATTAGCGATGGTACGGTTCCGTTGCGTGTTACCCATAACGACACCAAGCTGAATAATATTCTGGTTGATGAAGCAACTGGAGAGGGTATCTGTGTAATTGATTTGGATACAGTTATGCCCGGATCTATGCTTTTTGACTTTGGTGATTCCATCCGTTTCGGTGCAAGCACTGCTGCTGAAGATGAAAAAGATTTGGATAAGGTATGGATGGATTTGGAATTGTTTGAGCAATACGCCAAAGGGTATATCGAAGAACTGCATAGCACGATGACAGAAAAAGAGCTTGAGCTTCTTCCTATGTCTGCCAAATTAATGACCTTGGAATGCGGCATTCGCTTCCTGGGCGACTATCTTGATGGCGACCACTACTTCCGGATTCATTATCCGGAACAAAATCTGGACCGTGCCCGCACCCAGTTTAAACTGGTTGCTGACATGGAATCCAAAATGGAAACCATGCAGAGTATTATCAAGGACCTTTATAAAAAAATAGGAGGCTAGAAACAATGAGATTAATTATCTGCAAGAACTATGATGAAGTATCCCAAAAAGCAGCGGACATCATAGCTGCAAAAATCCTTTTAAAACCCAATTGTATTTTAGGTATGGCAACCGGCTCTACCCCGATTGGAACCTACGAAAAGCTCACTGCAAAAGGTCTGGACTTTTCCAAGGTAACCACCTTCAATCTGGATGAATACTATCCCATCAAACCGGATAATGACCAGAGCTACTACTATTTCATGAATGAGCATCTTTATAGCAAGGTTAATCTTAAACCGGAGAACATTCACATTCCCAGCGGCGCAGCCGAAAATCCGGATGCAGAGTGTAAGGCTTATGATGCAATGATTGAAAAAAAAGGTGGAATCGATTTACAGCTTTTAGGAATTGGTCAAAACGGTCACATTGGCTTCAATGAACCGGGAGAAACCCTTTTTGCGGAAACCCACATGACCGGCTTGACCCAGAATACCATCGAAGCAAACTCTCGTTTCTTTGAGAAAATTGAAGATGTTCCCACCAAGGCGTTGACCATGGGTATGGCTTCCATTATGAAAGCAAAAACAGTTCTTCTTCTCGCCACTGGCAAAGCGAAAGCACCTGCTATTAAAACATTGATGAGCAACAAAATTGATCCTC
>JAGALN010000058.1 GCA_017625185.1 Clostridia bacterium | reverse complement strand
TGTTATAGAGCAGAGCCCCGCCAAAAGGAAAGTCGGGTGCTGGCATGACCTCGGATAGATCTGCCTCCGGGTCTTTCATGACAAGGCAGGTCGCCTCACAGAGTTCTTTTAAGTTAAAGCTACAGATGTTGGACGCCATACCTACTGCAATACCCTGGTTAGGGTTTGCCAGAATGTTGGGGAAGGTGGTGGGAAGCAACACCGGTTCCTGCATGGTGCCGTCGTAGTTATCCACAAAGTCAATGGTGTCCTTGTCCATGTCCCGGAAGATTTCGTTGCAGACCTTGGAGAGCTTTACCTCAGTGTAACGGGAGGCGGCGTATGCCATATCCCGGGAATACTGCCGACCGAAATTTCCCTTGGAATCCACCAGAGGAAGAAGGAGGGAGCCGTTTCCCTCGGTAAGACGAACCATGGTTTCGTAAATGGCTTGGTCGCCGTGGGGATTTAATCGCATGGTCTGTCCTACCACGTTGGCAGACTTGGTTCTGACACCGGTCAAAAGCCCCATTTTATACATGGTATAAAGGAGCTTTCGATGGGAGGGCTTGAACCCGTCAATCTCGGGGATGGCACGGGAGATGATAACGCTCATAGCGTAGGGCATATAGTTTTTTTCCAGAGTTTCGGTAATCTGTTGCTCTGCAATGATTGGCTGTTTCATGCTCTCATCTCCTTTCTGTTACATCACATCGGTCAAATCAATGAACGCATGACCGAAGTTGGCAATATGCTCTTTTCTGCCGGCAAGGTTGTCCCCCAGGAGCAGGTCGAACATTTCCTGGGTCTTGATGACATCGTCCGGCATGACTTTGATCAGGCGGCGGGTTTCCGGGTTCATGGTGGTTTCCCACATCATCTCCGGCTGGTTCTCGCCAAGACCCTTGCTCCGTTGAATGGTATATTTCTGCCCCTCCAGTTTTTCCATAATCTCCGCTTTTTCTACCTCGTTAAAGGCGAAGTAGGACTTATCTTTGCAGGTAATCTCATAGAGAGGAGATTCTGCAATATAAACATAGCCTTTTTCGATTAGGGTAGGCGTCAGGCGGTAAATCATAGTCAGAATCAGGGTCCGAATCTGGTAGCCGTCCACGTCTGCATCGGTACAGATGATGACCTTGCTCTAGCGGAGGTTCTCCAAATCAAAGGAATTTAATTCCTTGTTGTGCTTGCTGCTGATTTCCACACCGCAGCCCAATACCTTCAGCAAGTCCACAATAACGTCACTTTTGAAAATTTTATCGTATTCTGCTTTCAAGCAGTTGAGAATCTTACCCCGGATGGGGATGATTGCCTGAAATTCACTGTCCCTGCCTAATTTACAAGCGCCCAGTGCAGAGTCGCCCTCCACGATATAGACTTCCCGGCGGGAAATGTCCTTGCTTCGGCAGTCCACAAACTTCTTCACACGGTTGGCAACATCCAGATTGCCCCCCAGCTTTTTCTTGATATTAATCCGGGTTTTTTCTGCAGTTTCCCGACTCCGCTTGTTGACCAGAACCTGCTCGCAGATTTTCTCGGCATCCATTTTGTTCTCTACAAAGTAAATGCTCAACTGTTCCCGCAAGAATTCGGTCATGGTATCCTGAATAAACTTGTTGGTAATCGCCTTTTTGGTCTGGTTCGCATAACTGGTAGCGGTAGAGAAGGAGTTGCTGACCAGAATCAAGCTATCCTCAATATCCGAAAACTGAATCTTGCCTTCGGTTTTTGTGTATTTGTTGTTCTGCTTCAAATACTGGTCAATAGCGTAGACAAAGGCATTTCTTACAGCCTTGTCCGGGGAGCCGCCATGCTCCAGGAAACTGGAGTTGTGGTAGTATTCCAAGGCGTTGTTGGCGTTATTAAAGCAGAATGCAAACTGCATCTTGACCTTGTAATCTGCCATGTCCTCTCTGTCCCGACCCTTTCGTTCGGCAGAAACCGAATAGACTGCAGTCAGCTCTTTTTCCTGACTGATTTCTTTGACATAGTCCACAATGCCATTTTCGTAATAGTATTCAAAGGTTTCAAAGATACCGGGAGAGGTTTCGTTTTTCAAGATAAATTTCAGTCCCGAATTGACTACTGCCTGCCGTTTTAAGATATCCTGATAGAACTCCAGTGTAATATTGATGTCGGTAAACACTTTCAAGTCCGGCTTCCAGCGAATCCGGCTTCCGGTATGGCGATGGCGAAAGGGGGTTTTGGTCAGCCCCCCCACATTCTCACCCTTTTCAAAGTGCAGGTTGAATTTATGGTTATCCCGAAGGATTTCTACATCCATGTATTCGGAGCTATACTGGGTGGCACAGGCACCCAGGCCGTTTAAGCCTAGAGAGTATTCGTAATCGCCTCCGGCGTTGTTTTTGTACTTACCGCCGGCATAGAGTTCGCAAAAGACCAGTTCCCAGTTGTATTTCTTCTCCCGTTCGTTGTATTCCACCGGAATACCACGGCCAAAGTCCTCGATTTCAATGGACAGGTCCAGATATCGAGTAACATTGATCATGCTGCCGTAACCCTCTCTCGCCTCGTCAATGGAGTTGGAGAGGATTTCGAACATGGAATGCTGACATCCTTCGATGCCGTCGGAACCGAAAATTACCGCAGGGCGTTTCCGGACCCGATCCGCACCCTTTAATGCGGAAATGCTGGAATTATCATAGGTTTTTGCAGCCATTCTTTCAACCTCCGAAACCCGGCAAAACGCCGGACAGACTATCATTCGTTTGGGCAATTCCACAAGAAAATGCCTATTATTACTCATTCTAACACAAAATATTGCGGTTGTCAAAGGTTTGTGAAAAAGCAAGTCAAATGATCTGGGGATTCTCGATAATATTGTACTCGTTGTTGAGTACCACCCAGTTTTGGGGAAACTCCCGCATGGAATTCCAGTAGCCAATGCCAAGCAAATTGTATTCCCTCGCTAAGTCCAGTTTTGCCTGAATACTTCGGGCATCCTCAAACCATACTTCATGAAGATTTCCGTTATCGTCGGTGTACCGGAACCAGGGGGACTTGGCAGTTTCGTCAAACTGGATTTCGGCACCGTACCGCCGTGCTAAATCCACTGCCTCTACCGGAGAAAGGGAAGGTGCGCCGGGGTTTCCCCGCTCATAAGGCAGTGTCCAGTCATAACCATAGGTGGGGACACCCAAAAAGATTTTTCGCCTCGAAATCCGGGTCAGGGCATAATCCACTACCCGACGTACATTCTGAATGGGTGCCACCGCCAGGGGG
>JAGALN010000057.1 GCA_017625185.1 Clostridia bacterium | reverse complement strand
CCGAGTGGCGCATAGCCGGGAGGGTTCTGCAAGAGCCGAGTTGTCCAGCTGCCACTTCTGGCAGAGGGATAAGAAAGCAGCTGCGACCGCCAAGCTGGATGCCGCCCAGCGGGATTGCGCAGCAGCCTTTGACACCATCGTGTCTCATGGCGTGTCTGCCTATGACGAGTACGGCATGTAGCTGTCCGGGCGGTCAATGTCCGATGACAGCATGGAACGGCTCTCCCGGAGGGTAGACCGCCGGGTGGATGAACTGCAAACAGAAGCGAATTACGCTGCCCGGTTCGCTCGCCCTGCGGATGCTCTGCCAGCCAATCCAGCAGCCCAGAGAGCCGCCAGAGAGCGTTTTGAGCAGCTTTGCAGAGAAGTACCCCCTGCTGACCGTCCCGCCGCCAGAAAAGCCCTTGAAGCCGCCCAGAAGGACGATTTTGGAGGGCATGGCATGGCAGCGGTTGAAGCCCGGTCTGCTGTCCGGACTGTAACGGCTCGGTCGCTGCCGGCCGCACCGGAGAGGTCTCCGGATCGCCAGCAGCACCGGAGCCGCAGCACCGGACATGAGAGATAAAAAAATACAGCCGGGATGGCCAATCCCGGCTGTACCTTTTTTCTCTTTACCGTTTGGGCGGTCTGCAGTTCCGTCCAAACTTACTCGTCTTTGCCTATGCTGTTGTATTCCAGCAAGACATTCATGCGGCTGTTTTTGCCGCCTTTGAAGATAACATCGGGGTTCACTTGGTAGACACCGATGTTGTAGCGTTTCAAGAAACCGCTGTCCGTCAACGCCTTAATCGTCCTCTGGACGGTATCGAGCGAAACACCACTTTTGTCGCTCATTTGCCGATAGGTCATAGTGATTTGGTTGTCACTATTCATCTGGTCAATCAGCCAGAAAGCGAAGCGTATCTTCTGATTCCCGATGATATCCATGCTATGAATGATATGCTCCAACCAAATCTTATGGAAATTCGCATCTCGTTCTTCGATGGACACAACTTGCATTTCAGTAAGTTCGCCTGTCTCTTGCTTTATGTAGGTTTCTGTACCGATGACTTTGACCTTTTTTCGAGTGGTTGCCATTATGTTTTCACCTCACTTTCGATAATGATTTTATCATAACAGAATATGGCTTGTCAATAAGTCTGTACTGAAAAAATCAGTACAGAGAATAGCAAAATTCAGTACAAGACATTGCAAAAATCAGTACAACCAAAATCCTTAAAAAACCAGTCATATCAATGCTTTTCAGCTTTTTAGCTTTAATTTCACTCTTATCTTGTGTTTAAGAGGACTTAAACACAAGGCGAGGGCGTTCCCCCCTCGCGCGCTCCCCCGTAATTGGAAGTGCTGCGTTCTGCCGTCCGCTCTGCCCTGCCGGGAAGTAAAGCACCGGGTAGTATTTTCGCCGTAGGGCGAAAATCTCCACCCTGCCCCTCCGGGGCTGCTTGACTTCCCGGCTCTCCGGGGTCTCCTGTCGGTGCCGACGGTGGTGCTGCTTGATGCAGCCCCGCCGTCGTCCCCACCAGTTTACCCCTCCGACCGGGCGCCGCTGGTGCGTGGGTACCCGTAAGCCCGGGGCGGCGGAGAGACCCGCCCCCCGGACCCCAGCGGTCTGCCTCTGGTGGTGCTGATGGCTGCGCCGACCCGGTGATCTGCCGAGTTGCGCAGCAGGAGGGCAAGTCCACCGCCGAGGTCAGACGGTCGATGCAGGAAGCCCTTGACGAAGCATGGG
>JAGALN010000056.1 GCA_017625185.1 Clostridia bacterium | reverse complement strand
CTTAAATCTGGATTTTGAGGACTATATTGCCGGAATTGTGGGAGCGGAACTGAATCCGGATTTTCCGGAGGAGGCAATCAAAGCCCAGGCAGTGGCAGCACGGAGTTTTCTTTTGAGTAAAGTGGCTACCTATCTGGAGGATGGAATTCCGGACAGCCACCACGGGGCAATTCTCTGCGGGGATTTTACTCATTGCAGGAGTTATACCCCACTGGAGGAGCAAGCGGACCGCCAGTACATAGAGTCCGTCAAAAGGGCGGTGGAGGCTACCCGGGGAGAATACTTAACCTTTGACAACAAGGTTGCCAAGGCGTATTTCCATAAGGTCAGCTGCGGCAAAACGGAAAATGTCATGGATATCTGGGGCGTGGAGCTTCCCTATCTGGTATCGGTGGAAAGTGAGAGTGATCTTCGGGCGGACGGATACCGAAGCCGTGTGTTTTTCCCAAAAGATGCGTTTTTCACCGTTATTCGCGGACTTCGACCGAAACTAAAGTTGCCGGATAGCCTAGTGGATAACGCCCTGACCATCAAGTGTACAACAGGTGGCAGTGTGGACACCGTGACCATTTTCGGGGAGAAGTTTTCCGGCAAGGAGGTCCAGGAGGGGTTTGGGTTAAAAAGCCGCGCCTTTTCTCTGGAGTTTCAGGAGAATCAGGCGGTGTTCGACGTAAAAGGAAACGGGCACGGGGTTGGGATGAGTCAGGCAGGTGCCAAAGCCATGGCGGAAGGGGGAGCGGGCTATCAGGAGATTCTCTCCCATTATTATTCAGGGGTCAGTCTTTCGAACCTTTATCAAAAGCCATAAAAATTCCAGATAAACTTTGTGGAATATGTCCCACAGTTTCCGGGAAAAAAATATTTCAATATTGGCAAAAATGTGGTACAATAAAGAAAAAGGAGGGAATCTTATGGCAGAAAACATGATCATTACCATTGGTCGGCAGTTTGGTTCCGGCGGACGGGAAGTGGCAAAGAAGGTTGCAGAAAAGCTGGGTATCGGCTTTTATGATAAGGAATTGATTGCCCTGGCGGCGAAGGAGAGCGGACTTTCTGAGGAATTGTTCGAAGGCATCGAGGATATGTCCTCCAATAGTCTTTTGTATTCCTTGGTTATGGGAATCCAATCCGGCAACGGCACTTATTACCGATATGGGGATGTGTTCAATTCTGACGGACTCTTCCGGGTTCAATCCCAGGTTATCCGAAACCTTGCAGAGAAAGGTCCTTGCGTCATTGTAGGCCGTTGTGCAGACTATATTCTGCGGGAACAGCCGAATCTCATGAATGTTTTTGTCCATGCGGATATTGCTTGGAGAACAAAGCGGATTCGTGAGCTTCACACCATGGAGGAAAAGGAAGCGACGGCAACCATCAAAAAGACGGATAAACGCCGGGGTTCCTTTTATAATTTCTACACCAACCAGGTTTGGGGTAATGTGAATAACTATCACCTGTCGTTGGATACTTCCAAGGTTGGTATCGACGGTGCAGCACAGTTGATTGTAGAATGTGCGGATTTGCTGAAATAAGAATTGAAAAATGCTCTGCATAAGGGATGTACGAGAAAGGACAGTCCTTGTGGGACGTCGAGGACGCACCTCTCGGCTCTCGCCTCGGTCAGTGCTGGACGATTGCCACCGGCAATCAGCACCCCTACAATGAAAACGCTAAATTTCGCCAAAAACACGGGGTTTCAAAAGGGGCGGTAGTCCCTTTTGCTGATGCCCCCGAAGGGGGCGAAGTGGCGCTTGGGCTAGGCAAGCGCAACGGGGTCTGGCAAAGAAAATAAAATCTATATGGCATACGAAAAGGGCAGAAACACGTGTGTTTCTGCCCTTTGACTGTTCTTAAGAGTACTCTGCATATGCAGAGTATTTTTTTGTATGTAGATGTTATTCTTCCACCCGTTTTTCGTCATGGTTCTTGATGATGTCAACCAGATAGGCAAGACCAGAAAACAGCATGGACAAAATCAGAAATCCAAAGAGGATGGTTGTCCAGAGTGGCGTGATATTCTGCCAGAAAATCACGGTAATCACAATAGCGTATAGAATCACTGTGGTGGCTTTGCCGTACCAGTGGGAGTAAACCACAATCTTTTTCAGGTAGAGGATTCCGCCGATGATAATCATGGCAACTTCTTTACAGAGAACGAAGAGAATCAGCCAGGTTGGAATCAACCCAATCAAGCAAAGACAGACAACGGCAGTAATTTGCATTAGCTTATCCACAAAGGGGTCGTAAATCTTACCGAAGTTGGTGATCATATTATAGTGCCGGGCAATGTAACCATCCACCACGTCGGTTATCCCAGACAGGATAAAAATCATTGCCGCCAGGGGCAGATTTTTGGCACCCAGAACCAGATAGGCAAAGAGGGGGACCAGAATCAGCCTGACTGTGGTTAAGATGTTTGGAATCATACTGTTTCACCTCGTAATCCGTCCAGAAGACGATAAATTTCCGGATAGGCTTTTTTTAGATTTAAAGGTTTGAATTCGGGAGAGGTAAAGCCGTGAGTGGTGGTGCCGGTAGCCAGGAGGGTTTCGTCGGAAGTCCTGATCACTCGATACGAAAACTTGCATTTAGCAACGCCCAACTCAGCAAGAGTGACCTCAACCCAGACATCATCCCCGTAGACAGCGCCCTGCATGAATTTGCAGTAGCAATCCACCAAGGGGAGAAGAACGCCTTGTTGTTCTACTTGGTCATAGGACATACCGGAGCTTTTGAAGAACTCTGTTCGCCCTACCTCGAACCACGGGAAGTAGCGGGAGTGATGGACAACGCCCATCCGGTCTGTTTCGCAGTAGCGTACCTGAATTTTTGTTCGAAACATGGGAAAACCTCTTTCTGTTTTTCAAAGACTAAAGTATTTTCGCAACACCGCCGTATACCTTGCCCCGAGCTCCGTCGATGGTAATGGTGGTTCCGTTTTTCAGGATTTGGGTTGCGCCGGAGGCGCCTACAATGACAGGGATGTCAAGGGTCATACCAACCACCGCTGCGTGGGAAGAAGCCCCCGGTTTTTCGGTGATGATGGCGGAAGCCTTCCGTAAAATGGCAATCAGATCGTTGCTGGTTTCGGGGATGACCAAAATATCACCGTCTTCAAAGTTGTTGAGTGCCTCTGCGGTATTTTTGGCGATACAAACCTTGCCGCAAGCAACCCTGCCGGAACTGCCGGAGCCGCTTAAAAGAACATCTCCCACCAATTGTACCTTCAAGATGTTAGTGGTACCGCTGATACCCACCGGGGCACCGCCGGTAATTACCACCACGTCGCCTTTCTCCACCAAAGCGGTTTGCTTTTGGGTTTCTTCAACAACGTGTTCAAACAACTCGTCGGAGCTTTCTTTCATTTCGGTATGAATGGGGGTAACTCCCCAGGAAAGAGCAAGCTGCCGATAAACCCGTTCATTCATACATCCGGCAATGATGGGACAGTTGGGACGGAATCCCGAGAGGACCCTTGGAGTAAACCCGGATTTGCTCATGGTAATGATAGCGGCAGCGCCCAGGTCGTGTGCGGTGGTACACGCCGAGTGGCTGATGGCGTTGGTAACATCCATATTTCCCCGACCATGCCATGCTTCGAATCGTTTGATATAGTTGATGTCCTCTTCGGCTTTCATGCAGATTTGAGCCATGCTTTTGAGTGCTTGAACAGGATATTCACCCACCGCTGTTTCTCCTGACAACATCACTGCCGAGGTGCCATCATAAACAGCATTGGCAACGTCGGAGGTTTCTGCCCGGGTGGGGCGGGGATTGTGTGTCATAGACTCCAACATCTGGGTAGCTGTGATAACCCGTCTGCCGGAGCGGTAGCATTTTTCAATAATTTCCTTCTGGATGGCAGGAAGCTCCTCGAAGGGAATTTCCACACCCATATCGCCACGGGCAACCATGATACCCTCGCAGACCTTGATGATATGGTCAGCGTTGTTCACACCTTGCCGGTTTTCGATTTTTGCGATAATTTGAATATCCTCGCCGCCGTACTGTTCCAAAATTCGTTTGATTTCCAGAACATCAAAGGCGCTTCGGACAAAGGATGCCGCAATGAAGTCTACGCCCTGCTCAATGCCGAACCGGATATCCTCAATATCTTTTTGGCTAACATAGTCCATGTTTAGGTTTACGTCCGGAACATTCACGCTTTTGTGATTGCTGACAGGGCCGCCGTTTAATACTTCGCAAATCACATCTCTCCCCTTGATTTGCACTACGGACATCTCAATCAACCCGTCATCAATCAGGATGCGGTTTCCGGGCTGGACGTCATCTGCAAGACCTCCATAGGAGATTTGTGCCATAGAGGGGGTGCCATCTATCTCCCTGGGAGTCAAGGTGAATTTTTGACCCTTTTCCAGAATTATGCCCCCGTTTTCAAAATTGCCGGTGCGGATTTCCGGACCCTTGGTATCCAAAAGCAGTGGAATGGGGAGGCCCAATTCCTTTCGCATATCCTTAACTGCCTGAATCCGTCGTTGGTGCTCCTCGTAGGTGCCGTGGGAAAAGTTTAGCCGTGCAGTATTCATACCGCCTAGCATTAATTCCCGCAGAACGGCGGGGTCGTCGGTGGCGGGTCCTAGGGTACAGATGATTTTTGTCTTTCGAGTCAAGGGAATTCCTCCTAAAATGATGTCGGGGGTTACAGAACGTAATCGGGACACAATAGTCTTATAGGAGGTATTATAATATATTTATGTAAATAAAGTCAAGGCAAAATCATACAGTTTTTGTCAAGATTATATATTGAAATTTAGCGACTACTGTGTTATACTGTGTATAATTTTGAATTTTGTCATGAAATTTAGGAAAGAAGGTTGAATCAGTTGAAGATTTCTGTTACCAAAACAACTGCGCCCAAGGCAAAGCCCACCATGGAAAATCTGCCCTTCGGGAAGATTTTTTCCGATCACATGTTTATTATGGATTATACAGAGGGAAAGGGTTGGCATGATCCCCGCATCGTCCCCTACGGTCCTCTGGAGCTGGAACCCTCCGCGATGGTGTTCCATTATGCACAGGAAATTTTTGAGGGATTAAAGGCGTATAAATCCAAGGATGGCGAGGTTCGCCTGTTCCGCCCCTATAAGAACTTTGAACGGCTGAATGTCTCTGCAGAGCGTCTGGCAATTCCGGAGTTGGATGTGGATTTTTGCGTTGAGGCACTCAAGCAGCTGGTAGAGCTTGACCAGGATTGGATTCCTGAACAGGCAGGTGCTTCTTTGTACATCCGTCCCTTTATCATTGCAACCGATGAATTTTTAGGTGTAAAGCCCTCTGATACTTATAAGTTTATTATTATTTGTTCCCCCAGTGGTCTTTACTATCCGGAGGGTCTGGCACCGGTTAAAATTTATGTAGAGGATTCTTATGTCCGTGCCGTAAGAGGCGGAACCGGCTTTACCAAGACCGGTGGTAACTACGCAAGCAGTATCAAGGCGCAGGTCATTGCTCACGAGCGTGGCTATTCCCAGGTGCTCTGGCTGGACGGTGTTGAGCAGAAGTACATCGAAGAGGTTGGCGCCATGAACATCTTCTTCAAAATTGACGGTGAGGTAGTAACCCCCATGCTAAACGGCAGTATCTTGAGCGGTATTACCAGAATGTCCACCGTAGAACTCTTAAAGAAGTGGGGCATCCCCGTTTCCGAACGGAAGATTTCCATTCAGGAGGTTTACGAGGCATACCAGAACGGGAAACTGGAGGAGTGCTTTGGTACCGGTACCGCAGCCATCATCTCTCCCGTAGGCGAGCTTCGTTGGGGCGACCATGTAATGAACATCAACAACAACCAGATCGGCGAAGTGACCCAGAGAATCTTCGATACCATCACCGGTATCCAGAACGGAACTTTGGAAGACGAGATGGATTGGGTCGTAACTGTAAAATAAAGAAAGGCACCCGGATGAAGTGATATAATGATGGTAGACACAAAAAAGTGTCTGCCATCATTTTTTATGCTATAGTAAAGAAAAGGAGATGAAAGTTATGGGAAGACCCAAGGG
>JAGALN010000055.1 GCA_017625185.1 Clostridia bacterium | reverse complement strand
GAGAACTACAACATGAAGGTTAAGGTGGACGAAATCGCCTCCCGGATGTTTTTTAGCAAGAACTATCTTTCTAAGATTTTCAAGCAGGAAACGGGACAGTCCATCCGAGGCTTTTTGACCGAAATCCGGATTAAGGAGGCCTGCAAGCAGCTCTCCTCCACCCGGAACAACATCACCGATATTGCCACCGACTGTGGCTTTTCGGATATGAAGTCCTTTTATGCCATATTTAAAAAACATACAGGGCTGACCCCCAAGCAGTATCGGGAAAACAATTGAAAAAGGAGAACGAAATTTCGTTTCGTTCTCCTTTTTTGTTGGTGCAACACCCCCGCCGGATGGTTGCAAGAAATGCTATTTCTTGCACCGCCCTGTTTATCACCTGTCGCCACTTCGGCGGACTGTCGGGGATGTGGGCTCCTGCAATGTGTGATCCGGGAGGATTGCTGAATTTTCAAGTACGACCCTTTAATAGTCTTTCATTTCCTTTTGCCAGGGTTTTGCGCTTGTCAGGCAGATAACGGTGCCTGCTAGGGCAATGGCAAGCCACGCCAAAAGGGTAAAGCTCCAACCCATTCGCTCGGAGAGGAGGGCAATCCCGTAGGTAGAAATGGCACTGCCGATATAGGTGCAGGAGTTCAGTACCCCGGACACGGTGGAAACATTGCCAAACCGCTGGAAGAAGGCGGGAATCATACTAATTAAAAGCAGGTTGACACCGTGCATACAGCCGGTGAGCAGGGCGGAAAATGCCACCGAAAAGACCGCGCTTTGTCCGGTTAATAGGTAGAGAACAAGAGCGGAAACTGCCCCGGCACCAAAAATTACCCCGGCACAGAGTACCGGATTTTTGAATTTCTTTCGGTAAAGCGCCGATGCAACCTGAAAGCTTACAATGCTGAAAATCGGGAGAATTACCCCAGTCAGAATGGACACCGCACTGCTCAGGTTGTAGGTTTCCGAGATATAAGAGGGCATCCAGGTGGTAACTCCGTCCCGGAGCATGCCCTGGAGAATAATTGCCACCATAACCCCTATCATAAAGGGCTTGAAAAGCGGTCCCAAGGAGCGCTTTGTCTGGGGGATCTCGGTTAGGGTTTCCTCCTTCTTAACCTCGATGTCACTGGCAAAGAGGTTCCAGATTACAAGCATCGCCAAGCCACAAGCCGCCGAGAAGAAGAATACTGCCTTGTAGCCAGCTAAGGTAATAATCAACGGGGAAATCAGGTAGAGCAAAATGGTGCCGAAGGAGCTGCCCCAGTTTACCACCAGGACAACCCGTTTATAATCCTTGTCGGTCAGCAGCCCTGCCATCATCCGCACCAGGGGCGGCCACATAAAGCTCTGGGCAAAGCCGTTAATACACCAAACCGCCAGCATCAAATAGGGGTTTTGGCAAAGGGGAATCAAGACGTTCATCAAAATCGTAACGATAAACCCGGTAGATACCATCTTTTTGGGAGAGAACCTGTCGCCTAGAATTCCGCTGATAATCTGCCCAACGCCATATGTAACAAAGCTTCCTGTCAACGCCATGGAAAGCAGACTCCGGGCAATCCCGGTAGCGTTTTCCATCTCGGATACAATGGTGCCGTAGTTGATTCTGGTTATGTAGCTTACCATATAGGTGAACATAAAAAGGAGCGCCAGGGTATTGACCTCTTTTTTTGTTGCTAACTGTTTCATTTCTTGCTGCCTCCTATCGAAATGTTATACCCTTTTTCAAGGTATAGCTCACGCATTTCCTCCGACAAATCGCCATCGGTGATGTAACGATACTTCGTGCTCATATCCGCAAGCTTTAAAAGCGCCTTCTTCTCAAACTTGCTGCTATCTGCCAGAATGTAAACCTCGTCTGCGGCAGAAAGCAACTGTTTTTGAATCTGCACAAGCTCGTTTTGGTAATCCCAGATACCTTCGTCATAGGACAGTCCCGACGGACATAAAAACAACTTCTTCACATGAAGGGCACGGAGAGATTCCAGTGCAATCTGCCCGTAAAAAGAGTTTTCTGCGGGCATATAATGCCCGCCGCTTAAAATCACGGAAATCTGCTTTTGTTGACACAAAATATTGAAGACGTCCAAGGAATAGGTCACCACCGTCAGCGGAATCTTCCTGATTCGCAGAGCCTCTGCAAAGAAGATTGCCGTACTGCCGCTGTCAATGGCAATGATATCCCCCTCTGTCACAAACTCTGCCGCCAATTTGGCAAGATCCTGCTTTTGCCGGCTGTATGCTTTGTTTCTCTCCTGCAAATCATAGAAGGGCTTCATGTTCCGCTTGGCCACCGCACCTCCATGGACTCTGGAGAGTCTTCCCTGACCCTCCATGGTCAGCAAATCCCGGCGAATGGTTTCGGCGGATACACCGAACACTTTCACCAGATTGGTAATGCTTACTGCGCCTTTTTCAGATAGGATTTCAAGAATCTTATCCTGCCTTTCTGTAGCAAACAAGGTTATACACCTCCAAACATACGCACATAATACCACACAACTCCACAAGTGTCAAGTTGTTTGTCGGTTTCGGTACCAAATCTGCTCCCCCTCTTCCAAGGGATAGCAGACAAGCTGATTTCCGCCGATGTCTTCCCGGTGAAGCTCCAGGGCTGTAATTCGACGGTTTTCGTAGGTGGTGTAATAGTAGATGCCCTTGTCCAGATTACAGCAGGAGGAATACCTTGTGATTTCGTACCCACCCTCTTCCAGCCGGACACAGCCTCGTTGCTGCTCCACCGACCCAAGGATGTGGAAGAACTGACTGACGCTTTCTGCTTCGCCGGTGCCGGATACGGCGTTTGTTTTGACAAAGGCGGCTCTCACAAACCGGGACGCCGAAGACAAATCTCCGGGGAGACCAATTCCGCCCATGCCCCGGCTATACGGTTTTAAATGCACTGTTTTGCCTAAGCGGTTTTGGGGAGGCTCCGGGGAAATACCCATAAAATTAGTCAGCCAAAGCATCTGCATATCAAAGGGCGGGTTGTTGGTCAGAACCCCCACCGGATTGTCATAAATTCGAAGACCTTCCTCCCTTGGCTCTACCACAATAGAGGTGTTTTTGTCCGCAATCATCCAGTGAAGGGGTGTAGAGGGCAGTTCTGGGCTGAAATTTTCCCGGACCAGCCGAATGTTCTTTAAGGCTTCCTTTGCTGCAACCACGCTTTCGCACTGCCCCAAAATCCGGGGGATGAATTCAAAGGGGGCAAGGTTCTCCCGCCCTTTTTCCGGCTCCAGATATCGGGCGTTGCCGGGAAAGTTCAGCCCCGCCATGCCCAGACCCTTTTCGTTGATGGCGTCATAATAGAGAGGGTAATCCTCCACCACATACGCCATTCCGATTATGGCATGGTGCTGTTGGTGTTCCGGCTGATGCCGGAAAGAAAATGGAAAATTCCTGGGCGTGATAGTTACGGCTTCCCGGTAGGAATACTCCAGATCCAGGTTTCTCCCAAAATAATGGTCCTTTGTGGTATAGGTTATAGCGGTACACATGGTAGTCCCTCCAGTCTTTTTCTTTAGTGTATGCCGGTTTGCAAAAAAATACGCAAAGGGGCATTTTCCATTTAATTCCCGCAAAACCTTGACTTTTTTAGAAAAAACGGGTAAAATAAAGTTTTAGAAAGAACCCCTGAAATTTACACGAAAGAGGTAGCTAGCATGGATTTCAATCGTTTGGCGGAGCTGTTGTTTCCGCATATTACCCAATCTCCTGAAGACTATGAAAGGGAGTTCCCCCAGCGGAACCTGCCTGAGGGTGCCAAGGTGACCCGTATCGGGCCAAGTCCCACCGGCTTTGTCCACTTAGGAAATCTCTATAACGCCATCATTGGGGAGCGGCTCGCCCACCAGAGCGGCGGCAGATTCTTCCTCCGGGTGGAGGACACCGATGCCAAGCGGGAGGTTCCCGGTGCGGTAGAACTGGTCCTCTCTGCGATGGCGTATTTTGGTATTTCCTTTGACGAGGGAGCCACAGTGGATGGGGACAACGGAAACTACGGGCCTTACCGGCAGCGGCAACGGAAGGACATTTACCAGTGTTTTGCCAAGGAGCTGGTTCGTCGGGGTCTTGCCTATCCCTGCTTCTGCAGTGAAGAGCGGCTGACCCAGATGCGGGAAACCCAGATTGCCGGCAAGGACAACTTTGGCTACTACGGCAAGTGGGCGGTTTGCCGGGACCTGTCTTACGAAGAAATTGAAAAGCGAATTGCCGCCGGGGAGGAATATGTGCTCCGGTTCCGCTCCAGCGGGGATATCGAAAACACCGTGGAGCTGTTCGACGGAATCCGGGGTACCTTGAAATTACAGGAAAATTATCAGGACTTCGTCCTCCTAAAGTCCGACGGTATTCCCACCTATCACTTTGCCCATGTGGTGGACGACCATCTCATGCGGACAACCCATGTGGTTCGTGGGGAGGAATGGCTCTCCACCGCTCCCATGCACGCCCAGCTTTTTGACACCCTTGGCTGGCAGAGACCGGTTTTCTGTCATACGCCGGTTCTTATGAAGATGGATGGGGACACCAAGCGGAAGCTCTCCAAACGGAAGGACCCGGAACTGGGCCTTAATTACTACCGGGAGGCGGGGTATGTCCCCGAGGCGGTTTGGGAATATTTGATGACCGTCTTAAACTCTAACTTTGAGGAATGGCGGCTGGAGAATCCGGATGCTGACCTGAACGAGTTTGCCTTTACCCTGGAGAAGATGAGCAACTCCGGTGCGCTCTTTGATATGATGAAGTTTGACAGCGTCAGTCAGGAAACCCTGTTGCGGATTCCGGCTTGCGAAATTTATGATAAAATGGCGGCATGGCTCCGGGAATACGATCCGGACTTTTATCGGCTCTTTACCGCAGACCGTGCCTTTTCGGAGCGGATTATCGACGTTGGCAGAACCGGGGACCGTCCCCGAAAGGATTTGACCAACTGGAAGCAGGCACGGCAGTTCCTCTCCTTCTACTTTGATGAAAGCTTTGTTCCCGAGAGTCCCTATCCCGAGAACGTGAGCATGGATGACAGGAAAGAGATTCTCACCCGGTACCTGAACTCCTACGACCACGCAGATGACAATTCTGCTTGGTTCCAGAAGGTGCGGGAGATTGCCGAGAGTCTTAATTATGCCTTAAAACCCAAGGATTACAAGAAGAACCCGGATTTATACAAAGGCAGTATCACCGACGTGAGCAACGTGATTCGGGTGGCAGTGGTTGGCAGAACCAACTCCCCGGACTTGTGGGAAATCAACCACATTATTGGCGAAGCTGCTATGCGGCGTCGGATCGAAAAAGCTATGGCTTAAAGAAAGGATAAAACGATGGGAAAAGATAACCGTCCCGATGCTCGGGACTTTCGAAGAGAACGGGAGAACATTCTGGACTTACCAAGACCGGAGTTCCCTAAACGTGCCGTCATCACCGGCGGTATGCCTTACGGTAACAAAAAGCTTCACTTCGGCCATGTGGGCGGAGTGTTTGTTCAGGCGGACGTGATGGCACGGTTCCTCCGGGACAGAATCGACAAGGATAATGTGGTTTTTGTATCCGGTACCGACTGCTACGGCTCCCCCATTGCAGAGAGCTACCGTGCCCTTTGTGAGGAGCAGGGCTTTGACGGCACCATTGAGGATTTTGTGAGAAGCAACCACGAAAGCCAGAAGAAAACCCTGGGCGATTACAACATCAGTCTGAGCCTTTTTGCGGCATCCGGACTTGACGATGCCAAAGAGGAGCACGAAAAGCTCACCCGAGAGTTGATGGAGCTCTGGTACGAAAACGGGTATTTGGAAAAACTGGTGACCCGCCAGTTCTACGATGCCAAAGCGGGACAATTCCTAAACGGCAGACAGGTGGTGGGCAAGTGCCCGGTGGAAAACTGTAATTCGGATAAGGGTTATGCCGACGAGTGCTCCATGGGTCACCAGTATATGCCCGAGGAACTGATTGACCCCAAGAGTACCTTGTCCGGGGAAACTCCTGAGATGCGGGATGTGACCAACTGGTATATTGACTTGACCAAGTTCCAGTCCTTGATGGAGGACTATGTGAAGAATATTTCGGGAAGAGAGGATGTCCGTCCTCTGGTTGCCAACACAATCGGGGAGTTCATGACGCCCCCCATGCTCTATGTGAAGAACGAGTACACCGAAGAGTACGAGAAGATTAAGGCGGAGCTTCCCCCCCATGGCTTGAACACGGCGGCAAACAAGACCTCCTTCTCTCTGGAATTCAAGGATTTGGCGGAGCGGGATGCCGCAAGAGCGGTTCTGAATGCCCACGATATCCGGTTCCGTGCCGGGAAAACCCTGGTGCCTTTCCGGCTGACCGGGAACATCGAATGGGGTGTTCCTGCCCCCGTCATTGAGGGAGAAACCGGACTGACCATCTGGGTATGGCCGGAATCCCTCTGGGCACCCATCTCCTTTACCAAGACCTATCTAAAGAGCATTGGCAAGGATGAGAACGAATGGAAAAAGTTCTGGTGCAGCGAGGATGCCCGGGTTTACCAGTTTATGGGTCAGGACAACATCTATTTCTATGGTATTGCAGAGATGGTTCTCTTTATGGCGACCCAGGGCAAAAAAGGGACCCTGACCGCATCCCCCAAGGATGGTCAACTGACCCTGCCCACCCTGGTTGCCAACAATCATATCCTGTTTTTGAACAAAAAGGCAAGCTCCAGCGGTGCAGTAAAGCCGCCTATGGCAGAGGATTTGCTGGACTACTACACGGCAGAACAGCTCCGGGCACATTTTTTGAGTCTGGGACTTGGCTTAAAGAGCGTCAGCTTCCAGCCCAAGCCCTTAAACCCCATTGCCGGCGAAAAGGATGCCGACCCGGTGCTCAAGGAGGGCAAATTGCTTTCCAATGTCTTTAACCGGGTGGCACGGTCCTGCTTCTATACTGCCCAGAAATACAATGAAGGCAAGCTTCCCTTTGGGGAGATCTCCGAAGAGGTGCTCAAAGAGGGCAAGGAAACCATCCTGAAGTTTGAGCGGTTTATGTATCGGCAGGAATTCCATTCGGTGATGAGCCTGATGGACACTTATATCCGCAATGCCAACAAGTACTGGGCAAAGAATATTGCCGTAGCCGACAAGGAAGACAACAACGAACTCAGAATGCAGGTGCTTCGGGATGTCTTCCATATGGTGCGGGTGGCGACAGTTTTGATGCACCCGGTGGCGCCGGAGGGAACCGAGCTGTTGCTTGATTATTTAAACCTGGGGGAAGAATTCTGGGATTGGAACCGAATTTTTGATACCCTTTACGATTTCGTCAGCGGAGAAGAGCACCAGCTCAAGTTCCTAGAGCCGAGGTTTGATTTCTTCCCTATGCACGAAAGCCAGATTGAATTTTAGTCGTACTTGAAAATCAGGCAATCTTTGCCATTAACCATTGTAGGGACCGGCGGGAACGCCGGTCCCTACAATATTAATATTTAATTCATCAGCACGGATTGCCGAATTTTCACCCAACATTTTTTAAAATATTCTGTCGAAACCATTGACATGCTTTTCAAGATAGTGTAAAATATTTTTGTAACAATTTTGTAACATGTTTGTAATATTTATAAAGGAGCACAAAATCACATGTTTGGACAGGACATTGGAATAGATTTGGGGTCATCCACCATACTTTTTTATGTGAAAGGCAGGGGGATTGTTGTCCGGGAACCGTCGGTGGTGGCAGTGGATAAGGACACCAACCGGCTTCTGGCAGTTGGAAGAGAAGCGCAGCAGATGCTGGGCAGGACTCCGGGGAATATTGTGGCGGTTCGGCCTCTCAAGGAGGGTGTTATTTCTGATTATACGGTGACCGAGCGGATGCTTCGGTATTATCTCCAGCGGTTGACACGGCGGGGGTTTTTTGCCAGCTTGTTAAAGCCTCGGGTTGTGATTTCGGTACCCTGCGGAGTGACCGAGGTGGAGGAGCGTGCTGTCATTGATGCCGGGATGCAGGCAGGGGCACGAAAGGTACACTTAATTGAGGAGCCGCTGGCGGCAGGACTTGGGGTTGGGATTGATCTGACCCAGCCTTGCGGAAGCATGGTTGCAGATATTGGCGGCGGAACCTCCGATATTGCGGTGCTGTCCTTAGGAGGTATTGTAACCAGCCGGTCTTTGAAGATTGCCGGGAATAATCTCGACGAAGCCATCATCCGTTACATACGGAAGAAATATAATATCCTAATTGGCGAGCGGACTGCCGAGGAAGTGAAGATTAAGATTGGCTGTGCCCGGAAACGGGACAAGCTCCTTGCCATGGATGTCCGGGGCAGGAGCCTGATTTCGGGACTGCCCAAGACCATTCAGGTTACCTCTGATGAGGTCTATGACGCCATGAACGAAACCATCATGTCTATTGTGGACGAAATCCGGAACGTTCTGGAAGAAACTCCGCCCGAACTGGTGGGGGACATCAGTAGCCGTGGGATTTTGCTCACTGGCGGAAGTGCGGTACTCTATGGTCTGGACCGGCTGATTCAAACCGAAACCGGCATCAAGACCATTGTAGCAGAGGAGCCGGAAACCTGCGTTGCTTTAGGGACCGGGATTGCCATGGATAATCAGGATATTTTAGATGCCTACTTAGGCGCTGAAGCAAAGGAGAATTAACCTATGGAGCTGAACATTCAGGAGATTATGAACACCATTCCCCATCGGTATCCCTTTTTGCTGGTGGATAAAATCATTGATTTGGAACCGGGCAAGAGGGCGGTAGGTATCAAGAATGTAACCATAAACGAGCCTTTCTTTCAGGGGCATTTCCCTGGACGGCCCATCATGCCGGGAGTGTTGATTTGCGAGGCGCTGGCGCAGGTGGGTGCTGTTGTAATCCTCGGGGATCCTGCCAACAGAGATAAGCTGGCGGTCTTTACCGGAATCAATAATTTTAAGTTCCGGCATCAGGTGGTTCCCGGGGAAACTCTCCGGCTTGAGGCAGAACTGACCAAAATGCGGGGGCCCATGGG
>JAGALN010000054.1 GCA_017625185.1 Clostridia bacterium | reverse complement strand
CGGATGGGCTGGTAGTGCCGTATCGTATCTACTTCGGTAAGGGTGCAAGAGAGGGTTTCAAGGAAGAGTACATGAACGCAAAGAGAAACCATACAATACGTTTCTCCTTTTAAGTGAATAGAGTAGGAGGCTAGATACCTAGCCGACCTCTCACACCACCGTACGTACCGTTCGGTATACGGCGGTTCAATCGCATAAGTGCACGCTCGTACATTTCGAGGATACTCTTGTATCCTCGCTGTGCGAGCTTTTCCGTTGAGATTGCTCTTTGGACATGACCATTCTTTGCCATGTGCCAGTAAGCCTTTCGGCAATTACTTACCGCCCATGCCTGCCACTCTGGAATCCCCAATTGAATCAGGCTCTTTGCCCTCTTTCTCGGCTTCTTCCACTGTTTCCAAATGTAACATCGGTATCGACGGCGCAGCCATCCATCCCATTCCTGCATTGTTGTCTTTATGCTCGCTATCCCGAAGTAACCAAGCCAACCTCGCATATTGATGTTTACTTTCTCCATGACGGTCTGTATCTTTCTACCCTGGCTGCGGGAAGTCAGCTCTTTCAGCTTGGCCTTGGCTTTCTTCAAACGCTCCTGCTTGGACATTACTTGCAGACTTTGCTCCATGTTTGACCATCTCCCAATGTGACAAATATCTCCCTTAGACTGCATGGGAGATATTCAAGTTTTGGGATATTGTCTCATGCTGCTGCCCTCCTACGCAAGCCGCGGGGAGATTTGACGCTTACTACAATCCTGTATTCCCAGTTTGACATTCCGGGCTGGAGAGAGAAGCTCTCCGATCCGATCCTGGCAGATGCGATCTGTGACCGCATTGTCCATGACGCCTACACCATTGTCATTGGCGGCAAGGAGTCCATGCGGGAGCGGAAAGGCTTGCAGGAAATCTGAGGTAAGAGCCTGCGGCTCACCGGGCTCTGCCCGGACCCGAGGTTTAGCGCATTTTGGTTTTCCAGAAGAGTGATTGGGATGGTGCAACAAAAAAAGAGAGCGATGCTGACGACATCACTCTCCTGCCAAACCCCATACACGGCGCTCATGTCGCTCCTCAGCGTTGCACTATCCTCCGATATGGCTAAAAGCAAATTTATGATACCAAGTACAGCATAGTCTGTCAATATTCAATCCGAGCGGTGGCACTGCTCAATCCGGGCGGTGCCATTGCTCAATTTAAGCGGAACGACTGCCCAATTCCGCCGGTCGAGGTGATCTCGGGGGGCGGTGTACGCAGTTAATCGTTTTTTCAACGGCAGAATGCGCAATCGCGGAACAAGTTTTTCCCGTCACATTCCTTCGTTTTTCCTGTTGCAATTCTCTCCTGGTTGGTGTACAATGTTATCTGTAATTAGGAATAGAAATACAGATAATACTCTCATAAGGAGTTACACCATGATTGAACGTTTTGACATCGCAGGCTACTGTCGTATTTCCGTGGACGACGAGCTGGACCGGGACAATGTATCCATCGAGAACCAGAAGGCCATCATTCAGGATTATGTTAACCATCGTTTCCCGGGCAGCACCCTGACCTTTTATGAGGACCGGGATCGTTCCGGCTATACCTTTGAGCAGCGGGAAGGGTATCAGTCCATGCGCCGGGGGCTTATCCGCCACCAGTATGACATTCTGGTGGTAAAGGACTTTTCCCGATTCTCCCGGCGAAACTCCCGGGGGCTGGTGGAGCTGGAAGATCTCCGGGACGCTGGGGTGCGGATTATCTCCATCGGCGACAACATCGACTTTCCCAACGATGACGACTGGCTGAAAATCCAGTTCCAGTTTCTCATCAACGAGATGCCCGTCACCGACACCAGCAAGAAGGTAAAAAACGTCATCCGCCGGCGGCAGGCGGACGGTCAGTGGCTCTGCGCCGCGCCCTACGGCTACCTTATCAACAAGCAGAAAGAATTTGAAATTGTCCCCACGGAAGCAGAAATCGTGCGCACCATTTTTGACCTGTACAACAACCAGGGCTGGGGTTACAAGAAAATCGCCAACTACCTGACAGACCAGGGCATTCCCACCCCCCGGATGTCGGAGCAGATGCGAAAGGAGGCGGAGGGAGAAACCACCACCCGGAAAACCAAAGCCGCCTGGGCAATCGTCACGGTGCAGGGAATTCTGGACAACGACTTCTATATCGGCACCCTGCG
>JAGALN010000053.1 GCA_017625185.1 Clostridia bacterium | reverse complement strand
TTGATACCCTCATACTATCCGCAAATAGGCGGACAAAAACTGCCCGCCTGATTTGGTACTGTCTTATTTGTTATCGTCTACCTCGGTATATTCTGCATCAACTACATTATCGTCGTTTGCTGCACCCGGGTTGCCATCGGCGTTTGCTTGTGCCTGCTGTGCTGCGGCATAAAGCTTTTCGGAAACAGCATAGAACTTCTGGGTAACGGCTTCGGTTTGTGCTTTGGTTGCCTCTGCATCAAAGGGATCTGCCTTTAACAGTTCCTTCAGCTTATCAACCTCTGCCTGAATACCAGCCTTTTCGGATTCGTCAATCTTGTCGCCGATTTCGCCCAGAGTCTTTTCGGTTTGGTATACCATATTGTCTGCAGTGTTGCGGATTTCCACTTCCTCTTTACGCTTCTTGTCCTCTGCTGCAAACTGCTCTGCTTCCTTGACAGCCTTGTCGATATCCTCATCGGAAAGGTTGGTGGAGGAGGTGATGGTAATATCCTGCTGCTGACCGGTACCCAAATCCTTTGCGGTGACCTTTACGATACCATTGGCGTCGATGTCAAAGGTAACCTCAATCTGGGGAACGCCACGGGGTGCAGGAGGAATGTTGGCAAGGCTAAAACGACCTAAGGTCTTGTTGTATGCTGCCATTTCCCGCTCGCCCTGGAGAACATGCACCTCAACGCTAGTTTGGTTATCCGCTGCAGTAGAGAAGACCTGACTCTTCTTGGTGGGAATGGTGGTGTTTCGCTCAATGAGTTTGGTGAAGACACCGCCCATGGTTTCGATACCCAAAGAGAGAGGGGTTACGTCCAGAAGAACCAAATCTTCTACATCGCCGGCGAGGACACCTGCCTGGATGGAGGCACCGATTGCAACACATTCGTCGGGATTGATGCCCTTGTGAGGTTCTTTGCCGATGAACTTTTGAACTGCTTCCTGAACGGCAGGGATTCTGGAAGAACCGCCGACCAGAAGAACCTTATCCACGTCACTGGGAGAAAGACCGGCGTCACGAAGTGCGTTTCTGGTGGGTTCCATAGTCTTTTCTACCAAATCAGAAGTCAAAGCGTCAAACTGGGCACGGGTAACGGTGATATCCAAATGCTTGGGCCCGGTGGTGTCCGCTGTGATAAAGGGAAGATTTACGTTGGAGGTGGTTACACCGGATAATTCAATTTTTGCCTTTTCCGCGGCTTCCTTTAATCTCTGAAGCGCCATCTTATCTTGACGGAGGTCAATGCCGTTTTCCTTCTGGAATTCATCAGCCAGGAAGTTCATCAGCTTATCGTCAAAGTCGTCACCGCCCAGACGGTTGTTACCGCTGGTTGCCAGAACTTCGAAGACGCCGTCGCCGATTTCCAGAACGGAAACATCGAAGGTACCGCCACCTAAGTCATAGACCATAATTTTCTGGTCTTCGCCCTTTTCCAGACCGTAAGCCAGGGCTGCTGCGGTGGGCTCGTTGATGATACGCAGAACCTCCAGACCTGCAATCTTGCCGGCATCCTTCGTAGCCTGACGCTGTGCGTCGCTGAAATATGCCGGAACAGTAATAACAGCCTGAGAAACGGTTTCGCCGAGATATGCCTCTGCGTCAGCCTTGAGCTTTTGCAGAATCATCGCAGAAATCTCCTGGGGAGAGTAGTTCTTGTCATCAATAGAAACCTTCCGGTCGGTGCCCATATCTCTTTTGATGGAGCTGATGGTGCGGTCGGGGTTGGTGATAGCCTGACGCTTTGCAACCTGACCTACCAGACGCTCACCGGTTTTGGTGAATGCAACCACGGAAGGGGTGGTTCTTGCACCCTCCGGATTGGTGATAACGGTAGGCTCGCCGCCCTCCATTACCGAAACACAAGAGTTTGTAGTTCCTAAGTCAATACCAATAATTTTTGCCATGTTATATCATCCTTTCTTAATACAATCAAATTGAGAGCAATTAACAGCTTACCTTTACCATGGAATGGCGAATGACCTTGTCTTTGCAAAGATAGCCTTTCATGAATTCTTCCAAAATGGTGTTTTCTTCGGCATCGCTTTCCTCGGTCATGACAGCGTTGTGCTTTTCCGGGTCAAAGGGATTGCCTACCGCCTCGATGGGAGAAACGCCAATCGAGGTCAGGGTATCCTCGAATTGTTTCTTGATCATTTTGACACCGTCCAGCACACTGTCCTCTGCGCTTTCCGATCCGGTGGCGACTGCCCGCTCCAGATTGTCCAGAATGGGAAGAAACTTTGCCACGGTATCACAAACTGCTGTGCCGTAAAGGTCTTCTTTTTCGCGAATGGAACGTTTTTTGTAATTGTCAAACTCTGCAGCGGTCCGCATCAGGCGGTCTGTTAAGCTTGCAATGGATTCCTCCGCCAGCTCCAGCTCGGTTTTTTCTACCGGTTGTTCCTGAGGCTCTTCCGTTTTTTCAACGGCTGACGTTTCTGCGGTTTCCTCTATGGAAGAATCCACCTTTGTTTTTTCTTCATTCAAGATTGTCATCTCCTTTTTCGTTTGTCCAGTCGGTTCCGCTCTCCAGGCGATGACTCAACATCTCGCCCAGTTGCTTGGCGAAAAAGCCAACGCCGGAAACCGTCCTTGCATAGTCCATGCGGGTGGGACCCACAACACCGATAATGCCGGTTAAATCAGGACCGGCCTTGTATGTCGAAAGAACAACACTGTTGTTCTTCAACTGGGGAAGCTCTGTTTCATCCCCAATCAAAACCTTGACCTCGCCCTCCTTCATGGCAGGAAGGGTGGAGAGAAAGTCGCCAATGTTTTGTTTATCATCAAAGAATTCCAGAATTTCCTTAATTTTTGTAATATCGTTGTATTCAGGGAACCGAAGGATGTTGGTAGCGCCCTCCATGAAAACTTCCCGTTTGTCAATTTCGGAAATAGCCTCATGAACCAGTTCCAAAACCGAGGTTAAAATCTCCTGGTTATCACCAAGAGCGGTGGCTACCTCGACGATGCGGTTTAGATTAATTTCCGATCTGGTGTAGCCGGCAAGGTTTTGGTTTAGAAGATCGGTAATCCTTGACAAAAATGCTTCATCCACCGGGGTGCGGAGCCGAAGCAATTTGTTTTTGATCAGTCCCGAACTATCTGAAACAATGACCATGACGGTTCTTTCGTCGACAGCCACCAACTTAATACCCTTGATGGTACCATATTCCAGGGTGGGAACCATACCAAAGGTAGGGAGATTGGTGATTCCGGAAAAAGCGGCAGAAACATCCTTGACAATTTTGTCAAGCTCCCGGATTTTGTGGAGCATAGCACTGCGCATCTGCTGAATTTCGGTAGAAGTCATCCGGTAACGCTCCATCAGACTGTCAACATAAAAGCGAAACCCCTGGCTGGATGGAATTCGTCCGGCAGAGGTGTGGGGCTGAACCAGAAACCCCATTTCTTCCAAATCGCCCATCTCATTCCGGATGGTAGCGGCACTCAAATTCAAGTCAGTATTTTTAGCAATACTCCGGGACCCGACGGGTTCTGCGTTTTGGATGTACCCCTCTACAATGGCACGCAATATTGACTTTTTTCTATCATCCAATGCCATAGACTCAACTCCCAAACAGGATTTGTTAGCACTCACTTAGATAGAGTGCTAAAACCATTATTCATAGCATAGCACGGGCAGAAATTTTTGTCAAGGATTTTTCCCAAAAATTTATACAAAAATAGAGAGAATAGAAATGTGTTTTTCGGCAGGATGATACCGAGTCTTTAAAATGGACAAAAAGTAGGAAAAGATTTCTGATAAAACTATGCAGAAATCACTTGAACCAGGGTATAAGCTGTGATATAATGATATGATAATAAGTGATAAAAAGACGAAAAATCAGGAGGTGAGGATATGGAGTTTCAGGTAGTATCACCCTATCGGCCGGCAGGGGATCAGCCCAGAGCGATTCGGGAGTTATCGCAAGGTATTCTAAATGGTGATAAGTTTCAGACCTTGATGGGTGTTACCGGCAGCGGTAAGACCTATACTATGGCAAAGGTCATTGAAACGGTGCAAAAACCAACCTTGGTTCTAGCCCATAACAAGACGTTGGCGGCGCAGCTGTGCAGTGAGTTTAAGGAGCTGTTTCCCAACAATGCAGTAGAATACTTCGTATCCTACTATGACTATTATCAACCGGAAGCCTATATCCCTCATTCGGATACCTATATTGAAAAAGACGCATCCACCAATGAAGAGATTGATAAGCTGCGCCATAGTGCGACGGCTGCCTTGTTCGAACGAAAGGATGTTATTATTGTTGCCAGTGTATCCTGTATTTATGGACTAGGTGACCCCATTGACTATAATAATATGGTGATTTCCATGCGGCCTGGTATGACCAAAGACCGGGATGAGGTGGTTGCTAAGCTTATTGAAATTCAGTATGAGAGAAACGAGATTAACTTTACTCGAAACAAATTCCGGGTTCGTGGAGATGTTTTGGATATTTTTCCTTCGGAATCCAGCGGCAACGCAGTGCGGGTGGAATTTTTCGGTGATGAGATTGAGCGGATTTGCGATTTCAACCCGGTTACTGGCGAAGTTGTGGCAGAGCGAAAACATGTCGCCATTTATCCGGCATCCCATTATGTAACTACGGCAGATAAGAGAGAGACTGCCATTGCAGGTATTGAAAAGGAGCTGGAGGAACGTCTGGCGGAGCTTCAAAAGGAAAACAAGCTGGTCGAGGCACAACGCCTAGAGCAAAGAACTCATTATGACATTGAAATGATGCGGGAAACTGGATTTTGTAACGGTATCGAGAACTATTCCCGCCACATCAGCGGAAGAGAGGCGGGAAGTCCGCCCTTTACCCTACTTGATTATCTGCCC
>JAGALN010000052.1 GCA_017625185.1 Clostridia bacterium | reverse complement strand
GCAAAAGGATTCTGGAGCAGAAAGGCATCGATTTTCATTGGAGTCCTTTTTCTTCTAACACCGATTTTCTGGTTTGATTCCTCTGTTTGGGGACAGATTGAATCAGTGCTGCTGGTATGTTTGGTTCTTTCTTTCTTGACGCTTTACCGGAAGCAATATCTTCCGGCAACTATCTTCTATGTTCTAGCGGTTTTGATTAAGCCCCAGGGGCTTATTTTGGCTCCTATTTTCGCCTTTTCGGTTTTAAGTAGCAAACGACCCAAAACGATTTTCCTTTGTGCTGCAAGCGGAATAATACTCTTTTTGTTCTGTATCATTCCATTTTCTCCTGCATGGCAGGAGTATCCTGGAGCATCTGCTTTTCTCGATACGCTAAATCCTGCATGGATCATCCAAAAATACATGAATACCATGGCATCCTATCCGTACTTTAGCGTTAACGCCTTTAATCTTTATGGATTACTGGGACTTAACTGGATTCCCTTAAACAGCATGAATCCTATTTTTGCGTCTATGCTCAACGTCTTGATTTTGCTTTTGGGTGTTTTAGGTGCTTTCTTCCTCTTTTTCAAAATCAAGCATCCGGCATCCCGGTTGTTTTTAAGCGCTTACTTTATCCTCGGCTTCTTTTATACCTTTGCCTTCAAAATGCACGAAAGGTACATTGTTCTGCCTCTTTTGTTCTTACTCGTAGAGTTTGTTATTTCCAAGAATAAAAAGATTCTTGCAGTATTTTCCGGATTGAGCATTGTTGGATTTCTCAACCTCTATTATATTCTGCAACTGGTACTAACCACCAATGCAGTACCGGATTATCGCCTGGTGTTTCCACTTTCCCTATGTGAGGTTTTGCTCTTTTTCTGGAGCATTTGGGTTATTTACAAGGATTATATTGCTGTTTCCAAAACAACACCCGAAAAGGGAAAAACACCCTTCCTTTTCCCTTTATTACAAAAAAAGCTTTCTTCGTTAATCAAGGTTAAAGCGGTTCTGCCGAACAAAAACCTAACTCGTTTGGATGCACTTCTCCTAACCGGGATTGTATTGATCTATTCTTTCTTTGCATTTGTGAATTTGGGTGATGCAAAAGCACCGCAAAGCTACTATCGCCCTAAAACCGAGCAGGAAAGTTTTATGATTACTCTAAAAGAACCCATGATGCTATCTGAAATCAACTATTATTGCGGCATTAGCGATGTGGATAAAAATCCAGGAATTCAATTTTCCTATTCTGATGATGGGGAATTGTGGACACCTCTGCCCTCTGTTTCCTGCGTTTTTGACAGTGTATTTCATTGGGAAGCGGAATTTGTTGACCCAGTCTATGTAAAATTTTTACGGGGAACACCCCAATCAACCGATTATACCTTATACGAGATTGGATTCCGGGACTGGGAGGGAAATCTTGCCGCCATTGAGGGTATCGACGGGGATAACCCCACATTATCACATATGGCAGATGAGCAGGAGTTGGTTACCAATCAACCTTCCTATCGCAACAGCACCTATTTCGACGAAATCTATCATCCAAGAACTGCTTACGAACATCTTCATGGACTCCCCTACTACGAAACTACCCATCCACCTTTGGGCAAGCTGATGATGGCGGTTGGTATTGCCATCTTTGGGATGTCTCCTTTTGGATGGCGATTTGCCGGAACCTTGATGGGCGTTTTGATGTTGCCCATCTCCTATCTGCTTTTGAAGCGCCTTTTCCGTCAAACCCGTTATTCTGTGATGGGAACACTTCTTTTTGCTTTTGATTTTATGCACTTTTCCCTAACCCGTATGGGAACTATTGACTCCTATCCGGTGTTCTTTATCCTGAGCATGTATTATTCCATGTACCGGTATGGAGAATTGGCATTGGATTGGTCACGAAATTTGACTCCGGCTCGTAACAAGGAACTTCTTTTTCTTTTTCTTTCCGGTCTTTTTATGGGTCTTGGCTGTGCTTCCAAATGGACTGCTGTTTATGCGTCTGTCGGTTTGGCAATCGAATTCTTTTTCATTTTGTTCATGGTCTACCGCAATCTTCCTTCGGGAGAAAAGCAACGGTTTCTCCCCTATTCTCTCACGACTTGTGGTTGGTGTCTGTTGTTTTTTCTCCTGATTCCTGCAACGGTTTATATCCTATCCTATTTCCCGATATCCATGGTAGATGGCTACGGCAACGTTTTTGAGGCAATGTGGAATAACCAGCAATATATGCTTTCCTATCATTCCGAGCTTAACGGGACACATCCATATTCCTCCCCATGGTACACCTGGCCT